>NZ_DFQP01000104.1:345-21440 GCF_002377845.1 Microbacterium sp. UBA3486 | reverse complement strand
CCGGACTTCTCGTAGTAGTCGGTGACGACCTTCGACCCCGGGCCGAGCGTGGTCTTGACCCACGGCTTCTGCTTCAGACCCTTCTCGAGAGCCTTGCGTGCGACGAGACCGGCGGCGATCATCACCGACGGGTTCGACGTGTTGGTGCACGAGGTGATGGCCGCGAGGGTGACGGCACCGTTGTCGAGGATGTACTTCTCCCCCGACGGCGTCGTGACCGGCACGGGCTTCGAGGCGTTCGCCGGTGCGCCGCTGTTGATGTGCACCGGACGCGTGGTGGGCTCTTCGTCGCCGGGTGCCTGTCCGGGGTCGGAGGCCGGGAAGGAGTGCTTCGATTCGAGGTCGACGATCGAGTCCGAGGTCGATGCCGTCGCGTAGCTCAGGATGTCCTGCTCGAACTGCGACTTCGCCTCGGAGAGCAGGATGCGGTCCTGCGGGCGCTTCGGGCCGGCGATAGACGGCACGACGGTGCCGAGGTCGAGCTCGAGGTACTCGCTGAACGTGGGCTCGTGCGCGGCGTCGTGCCAGAGCTTCTGCTCCTTGGCGTATGCCTCGACCAGTGCGACGGCCTCTTCGCTGCGGCCGGTGAGTCGCAGGTAGTCGAGCGTCACGTCGTCGATCGGGAAGATGGCGGCGGTGGAGCCGAACTCCGGCGACATGTTGCCGATGGTCGCGCGGTTGGCGAGCGGCACCGACGCGACGCCCTCGCCGTAGAACTCGACGAACTTGCCGACCACACCGTGCTTGCGCAGCAGGTCGGTGATCGTGAGCACCACGTCGGTCGCGGTCACGCCGGCGGGGATCTCGCCGGAGAGCTTGAAGCCCACGACGCGCGGGATGAGCATCGACACCGGCTGGCCGAGCATNNAGCTTGAAGCCCACCACCTCGGGAATCAGCATGGAGACCGGCTGGCCAAGCATGGCCGCCTCGGCCTCGATACCGCCGACGCCCCAGCCCAGCACGCCGAGGCCGTTGACCATGGTGGTGTGCGAGTCGGTGCCGACGCAGGTGTCGGGGTATGCGCGGAGCACACCGTCGACGTTGCGGTCGTAGATGACCTTGGCCAGGTGCTCGATGTTCACCTGGTGGACGATGCCGGTGCCCGGCGGGACGACCTTGAAGTCGCTGAACGCGGTCTGGCCCCAACGCAGGAACTGGTAACGCTCGCCGTTGCGCTCGTACTCGATCTCGACGTTGCGCTCGAGGGCGTTCTCCGAGCCGAACAGGTCGGCGATCACGGAGTGGTCGATGACCATCTCGGCGGGCGAGAGCGGGTTGATCTTGTTCGCGTCACCGCCGAGTGCCGTCACGGCCTCGCGCATGGTGGCGAGGTCGACGATGCACGGCACACCGGTGAAGTCCTGCATGACCACGCGGGCCGGCGTGAACTGGATCTCGGTGTTCGGCTCGGCCGCGGCATCCCACGAACCCAGCGCCTCGATCTGCGCCTTCGTCACATTCGCGCCGTCTTCGGTGCGAAGCAGGTTCTCCAGGAGGACCTTGAGACTGAAGGGAAGCTTCTCGAAACCCGGCACCGTGTCGATGCGGAAGATCTCATAGTCGGTGCTGCCGACTGTCAGGGTGCTCTTGGCACCGAAGCTGTTCACCGTGGACACGAATCCGTCTCCTTCTATTCGGATGGGAGCGACAGGCGCCTCCATCTTGCTCGCCAGCGAGCCCCTGCGGCTAGCAAGGCGGACCTAACCAGTCTGCTCCGCGCAGCTCACCGGCGAAAGCCTGCGATTTATCTTGATGTCAAGATAAATCTATCACGCCTCGGGGGCATCCTCGCGCGCGGGCTCGCGCGGGTGCAACGCGCGGACCACGAGCCAGGTGACGGCGATCAGCGGGGCGAACAGCGGCAGCCCCATGATGAGTTTGAGCGTGCCCAGCGCCGTGACGTCACCGGCCAGATAGAGGGGCAGCTGTACAGCCAGCCGGGTGAAGAACAGCGCGGCCCAGGCGATCCCCAGCCAGAAGTAGGCACGTCGCTTGCGGCGATCGTTCCGCCAGGTGGTGCCCTCCCCCATCAGGAACCCGACGGCGAGGCCGATCAGCGACCAGCCGATCAGTGCCGACACCAGGATGACCGAGCCGTAGACCGCGTTGGTGATGAGCCCCGGGACGAAGTTGTCGGCGCCGCGTCCGGTCCACAGAGCCAGCGCTGCCGCCGCGACCGCGGCGATGAGACCGCCGAGGGCGGCCGAGGGCGGCGACTTCTGCACGAGTCGGACGATCGTGAAGACGGCCGCGAGACCGACCGATATGCCGAGCGACAGGATCAGCGGCTCGGGACGGATCGTGAAGATGATGACGAACGCGAGGCTGGGCAGCACCGACTCGAGGATGCCCCGCCACCCGCCCATGGCGGTCCACACGACCGTGTGGGTGGCGGCACTCTCCGACGGGTCCAGCCCGGCACGACGCGCGACTCCTCCGAGGGCCTCCCCGAGGATCTCGGAGGTGCTCTTCTCGCGTTCGGCGTCGGGCTCGGGAGTGCTCACGCGGAACCAGGGGTCGCCGGCATCTTGAGCGGGATCAGGTCGCGCGGAGGCATCGGAGATCCGCCGCGGACGACCACGATCGACCGGAAGAGGTCTTCGACCTTCTCCGCCGCTTCGGGATCCGAGGCGCCGGCGCCGCCGATCACGCCGCGGAGGAACCAGCGCGGGCCGTCGATGCCGATGAAGCGCGCGAGGCGCAGACCGGATCCCTCCGCCGCCGTGGCCGGGACCTCGGCGAGAAGCTCCTTGCCCAGCGGGCCTTCGCGCTCTTCCACGCGGCCGCCCTGCGCCTTGACCTGGTCGCGGAGCTGCACGCGGGTCTCGTCCCACAGTCCTCCGGTGCGCGGTGCGGCGAAGGGCTGCACCTGCAGCGAGGAGTCCGCGTAATCGAGGCCGACCGCGACGATGCGCTTCGACTGCTCCTCGACCTCGAGGCGCAGGTTCAGACCTTCGCGCGGCAGGATCTTGATGCCGCCGAGGTCGATGTAGGGGCGGACCGGGTTCGCCTCGGAATCGTCGAAGGGACCGTCGGTGGCACGATTCAGCGGTGCCGACTTCGAAGGGGTCTCGTTGTTGTCAGTCATTGGCCTGTCCTGCTTCGTTCTGGTGGGTCGCTGCCTGGTAACCGGTGGAACCGAACCCACCGGCACCGCGGACACTGTCCGGCAGCTCGTCGACCGGGATGAACGTGGCGCGCGTGACCGGCATGATGATCAGCTGCGCGATACGATCGCCGACCGCCACATCGTACGCGCTCTGGGTATCCGTGTTGATCAGGCTCACCTTGATCTCGCCGCGATACCCGGCATCCACCGTCCCCGGCGAGTTCACGATCGAGATCCCGTGCTTCGCGGCCAGTCCGCTGCGCGGAACCACGAAAGCGGCGTACCCGTCGGGCAGCGCAATGCTGACGCCCGTCGGCACCAGTGCACGCTCTCCCGGCTCGAGGTGCACGGCCTCCGCCGCGACCAGATCGGCACCGGCATCGCCCGGATGCGCATACCCGGGCACCACTGCAGCGATAATGGGGACATCAACGGAATCGGTCACCCCATGAGGCTAATGCAGAACCCCGCCACAGACGCACGTCCCCGCTACCGCGAAAGACTCTCGCCGAGCCTCTGGCTGCTCGTGACCGTCGCGGTCGCCGGCCCCATGGTGTCGCTCGTCTTCGTGCCGATCGGCTCGACCGTCGCACTGGTCCTCGGCGCCGCCGTATCGGCCCTCCTGGTGCTGGGCTTCATCGCGGCCACCCCTGTCGTCGCCGTCATCGGCACGGTGCTGCGCGCCGGCCGCGCGCACATCGACACGAAGCATCTCGGCGAGCCGGTGGCCCTGACCGGCGACGATGCCCGGCAGGCTCGCGGCCCCGGGCTCCCGGCGCGCGGGTGGCACCTGATCCGCGGCGGCATCGACGGAATCGTCGTCGTCCCGAATCTCGACCCGGACGACCCCGTCGACACGTGGACCGTCTCGACACGCACGCCGGATCGACTGGCAGCGGCGATCCGCGCTGCGCAGAGCTGAGACGCGGCACGAAGAGGCAGAGCTGAGGTGCGGAGCCGAGAGGCACCCGCATACGACAGCGCGCCCCTGACCGGAGTGGTCGGGGGCGCGTGATACGTCGCTCGGAGGACTGCTTACGCAGCGCACTCCTTGCAGATGGGCCCGGATGCGCCCTCGTGGTCGAGCTGTGAACGGTGCTTCACGAGGAAGCAGCTCATGCACGTGAACTCGTCCTGCTGCGCGGGCAGCACGACGACGTCGAGCTCGAGATCGGAGAGGTCGGCACCCGGAAGGTCGAAGCTCGACGGGTTGTCGGAGTCTTCGTCCCCGCTTGAGCCGGAGAGCTTGTCCGGCACACGCTCCTTCAGGGCTTCGATCGACTCGGAGTCGTCTTCGCTCTTTCGGGGGGCGTCGTAATCGGTTGCCATGCGGTAGATCTCCACTTTCATGGTGCGAGTGGGTGGTGCGCCGTCGGGTATTCGGCGGCCATAGTTTGCACGACCGGACGACATAACGCAAATGCTCGCCCGTTCGCCTGAACAAACTCACGGCACGCCCAGGGTATTCCCGGCCCGGATGCCCCATGCGTGACACCATGATGAGACACCCATCAGAGGGGCATTCGCATGGAAAACGTCACCATCGTCGGCACAGAAGCAGGAGTCCTCGTACTCGCGACCGAGTCGGGCGAGCGGTTCGCGCTGCCCATCGACGACATGCTGCAGCGCGAGATCCGTCGCGCCACCCGTCAGAGTGAGCCGACGGCACAGAAGCTCGCCGCGAGTCCGCGTGATATCCAGGCGCAGATCCGAGCCGGTCTCACGGCTCCGGAGGTTGCCGAGCTCCTGGGTATCAGCGTCGACGACGTCGTCCGTTTCGAAGGCCCCGTCCTGGCCGAACGCGAGCACGTCATCGGCCAGGCCCTCGCCGTTCCCGTTCTCATCGGCAGCGAGGTCGAGCCCGACGCGCAGCCCACCTTCGGAGTTGCCGTCCGCGCCAAGCTCGCGGAGGTCGAAGCGACGTCGGAGCGTTGGGCGAGCTGGAAGGAGGACTCGGGCTGGACCATCAAGCTCGAATTCACCGCCAACGACGTCGAGCACGACGCCCGCTGGAGCTTCGATCCCCGCCGCAGCGCCCTCTCACCGCTCAATGCGGACGCCACGCAGCTGTCCCGCCAGGGCTCGCTGCCGGAGGGACTCATCCCCCGCCTGCGGGCCGTGGACGCAGAACGGATCACCTCTCCGTACAAGGATGAAAGCCGCTTCGACTCCGGCGCATTCGGCCCTCGTCTGCTCCCTGCTCCCGACGCCGAGATCGAGGATCCCTCTCTTCCCGAGCGTTCCGACGCGGCCGCACAGGACGCGGCGATCAAGCGCGCACCGGCATCACAGACGACGAGCCCCGAGACCGCAGACCTTCTCGAAGCTCTCCGCCGTCGTCGCGGCCAGCGCGAGACCGCGCCGCTGCTGGATGAGCCCACGGACGCAGATCGCGCCGATCAGAGCCCGATCTCGCTCTTCGAGGTCCTGGAGCAGCCGGACGACGAGGCGCAGTCTCCGCAGCCCGCGCCTCAGACGACCAACTCGGATTCCGGCGAATCCACGGGCCGGAGACGTCGTCGCAACGCCATGCCCTCCTGGGACGAGATCGTCTTCGGCGCACGAACGGACGAGTGAGACCGGCCTGAGGGTGCTCGCCGGGAAGTCGAGCCGGAGAGCATACCGGGCGATCGTCGTCAGCGAGCGAAAGCGCCGAGCCTGACGACGGGGACCTGCCGCTCCTCCGGTGTGAGTGCACCGTGCTGGCCGACCATTCCGCGACCGCGCTGGTCCGCAGCCGTGCCGTCATAGACCGCCCACGACCCACGCGCGATCGCGAGCACGTCACCGATCCGAGGCGAGGCTGCCTCGGAGACCGTGGGTCCGAAGAGGCCCGCACGCACGGCCTCCTCGCGGGTGACGACATCGGCGACCCCCTCGAGATCCGCACGCCAGCGCGATACCAGCGAGACGCCATCCGCATCGGGCTCCAGATAGGCGTGCAGCATCCGCGGTTCACCACCCACGTGTCGGACACCTTCGAGGTGGTCCGCTTCGAGCACGACCTGTCGGTTCGGCGCCACATCGACCATCCCATGATCCGACGTGACCACGACGCCGACGCCCGGGGGCACCCGTGCGGAAAGAGCGGCATCGACGTCCTCGAGCGCCGCGACCCATTCGGACGAGGCGATGCCGTACTTGTGGCCGGCCTTGTCGACCTCTGGAAGGTAGCAGTAGACGAGCGAGCCCGGATGGGACTGAGCGAGCGCATAGGCGGCTTCGATACGCGACGCCGCTGTGGTGGCTGCGACGAACTCGGCACCTCGGAGCGTGGCTTTGGTGAAGCCGCTGTGCGCGTATCCGGCGAACCCCACGGCGAAGCTCTCATGACCGGCGCCACCGGCGCGCTCGAAGATCGTAGGAGCCGCCTGCCACGTATACGGGTCGATCCCGTCGGTCTCCCAGCCGCTGAGCTGGTTGACGAGCACGTCGCGGGCCGGATCGAGCACTCGGTAGCCGACGAGGCCATGCTCCCCCGGCCAGACACCGGTGACGATGCTGGTCAGCGCCGCCGCGGTGGTCGAGGGGAAGACCGACTGCGCGACATCCTTCTTCGCCATCCCCGCCGTCAACGCACGTGCGTGACCGGCGTGTGCCCGCAGACTGATCGCTCCGAGCCCGTCGATCACGACGAGCACGACCGAGTCTGCACGCGGCAGCAGCGCCGATTCGCCGCGGAGGGCGGCGAGCAGGTCGTCCGCCACCCCGACGACACTCCGGGCACTAGGCGACGCGGACGGTAGCATGAAGGACATCCGAGCCAGTCTGACACAGGCTCCCGTATGCCCTCAGGAAGTCCATGCCGAAAACCCCGCCGCCCGAGCCTGTCGAGGAGCGCATCCAGGACATCGACCTCTCCACCGAGATGCAGGGCTCGTTCCTCGAGTACGCATACTCGGTGATCTACTCGCGCGCGCTCCCCGATGCGCGCGATGGTCTGAAGCCGGTGCAACGCCGCATTCTGTACCAGATGGCCGAGATGGGCCTTCGCCCCGACCGCGGTCATGTCAAGAGCGCCCGCGTGGTCGGCGAGGTCATGGGAAAGCTCCACCCCCACGGCGACTCCGCGATCTACGACGCGCTGGTGCGCCTCGCGCAGGAGTGGGCGCTGCGCGTCCCTCTGGTCGACGGACACGGTAACTTCGGCTCCCTCGACGACGGTCCGGCCGCGGCTCGATACACGGAGGCACGGCTCGCCGCCGCCGCCCTCGCGCTCACCGAGAACCTCGACGAGGACGTCGTCGATTTCATCCCGAACTACGACGGCCAGTTCCAACAGCCGGCTGTCCTGCCCGCTGCTTTCCCGAACCTCCTGGTCAACGGAGCGAGCGGCATCGCGGTCGGCATGGCGACCAACATGGCGCCGCACAACCTGATCGAGGTCGTCGCGGCCGCCACGCATCTCCTGGAGAACCCGGACGCGACCACCGAGGACCTGATGGAGTTCGTTCCCGGTCCGGACTTCCCGTCGGGCGGGATCCTGATGGGACTGGACGGGGTCAAAGACGCCTACACGAACGGACGCGGTGCGCTCAAGGTCCGAGGGAAGACCTCGATCGAGCCCCTCGGCCCTCGGCGCACCGGCATCATCGTGTCGGAACTGCCGTACATGGTCGGCCCCGAGCGTCTGCTGGAGAAGATCCGCGACGCCGTGCAGTCGAAGAAGCTGCAGGGCATCAGCGACGTCACCGACCTCACCGACCGCAACCACGGACTCCGCGTCGCGATCGGCATCAAGACGGGCTTCGACCCGAACGCCGTCCTCGAACAGCTCTACCGTCTGACGCCGCTGGAAGACTCGTTCAGCATCAACAACGTCGCTCTGGTCGAAGGCCAGCCGCGCACGCTCGGGCTCAAGGAGATGCTGAGCGTCTACGTGGGCCACCGCCTCGAGGTCATCACCCGGCGCAGCCGCTACCGCCTGAAGCGGCGCGAGGAGCGTCTGCACCTCGTCGAGGGGCTGCTCATCGCGATCCTCGACATCGACGAGGTCATCCAGGTCATCCGCTCATCCGACGACTCGGAGCAGGCCCGCACGCGCCTGCGCTCGGTCTTCGATCTGAGCGAGCTGCAGGCGGAGTACATCCTCGAGCTGCGTCTGCGCCGTCTGACGAAGTTCTCCCGCATCGAGCTCGAGGCCGAACGAGACGCGTTGCTGGCCGAGATCGCTGCCCTCCGCGAACTGCTGGGGAGCCCCGTGCTGCTGCGCGCCGCGGTCGCGAAGGAACTCGATGCCGCGGCCGACGCGTACGGCACGCCCCGGCGCACACTGCTCATGAACGCCGCACCGCCCAAGCCCCGCGCCACCAAGGGCGCGGTCGACCTGCAGATCGCCGACGCCCCCACGGTGCTCATCCTCTCTACCACCGGGCGCACGGTCCGAGTCGACCTCGGCGAAGGGCAGGAGCTCACTTCCCCGGCACGTCGTAGCAAGCACGACGCGATCCTGACCACGGTCGAGACCACGGTCAGGGCCGAGCTCGGAGCGCTCACGAACCTCGGACGCGTCGTCCGCTTCTCCCCCGTCGACCTGCCTTCCGTGCCTGCCACCTCGGTTCAGCTCGCTGCCGGCACGCCGTTGCGCGACTACCTCGGGATCACGACGAAGGGCGAGCGGGTTCTCGGTTTCGTGCGGTTCGACAGCGATACGCCGATCGCCATCGGCACCGCCCAGGGTACGGTCAAGCGCATCGTCCCGTCCGCGCTTCCCGTGCGGCCCGACCTCGAGGTCATCGGCCTGAAGCAGGGCGACACGGTGGTGGGCGCGGCCGAGGCGCCGGACGACGCCGAACTGGTGTTCGTCACGACCGACGCGCAACTGCTGCACTTCTCGGCCTCCGCCGTGCGCCCGCAGGGAGCGCCGGCCGGCGGCATGGCCGGCGTCAAGCTCAGCTCCGGGGCATCGGTCCTCTTCTTCGGTGTCGTCGATCCCGCCACCGAGTCGGTCGTCGCCACCGTCTCCGGAGGCGACAGCGCACTTCCCGGCACGGAGCCGGGGCGCGCGAAGGTCTCGTCGTTCACCGAGTACCCGGCCAAGGGTCGCGCCACGGGCGGCGTGCGCGCGCACGCATTCCTGAAGGGTGAGGATCGCCTCACGGTCGCGTGGGTCGGGCCCCAGCCACCGCTGGCGGTCGATCCGACCGGTGCCGTGCGCAAGCTTCCCGAGACCGGCGCACGTCGCGATGCCTCCGGACAGCCCGTAGAAGGCGTGATCGGCAGCATCGGCCGCACCCTGGTCTGAGTGCTCCGCAGGCGGGGTGACCGCCTGCAGCGAAGAAGCCGGCATGGGATGACCCGTGCCGGCTTCTTCCGTGTCTCCGGGGCTCAGGCGTCGATCGACTCGCGCGACAGCCGGTCGGAGGAGTCGATGATGAACTCGCGGCGCGGGGCGACCTCGTTGCCCATCAGGAGCTCGAACACGCGGCCCGCGGCCTCCGCATCCTCCATGCGCACGCGACGCAGCAGCCGTCCTGAACGGTCCATCGTGGTGTTCGCCAGCTGTTCTGCGTCCATCTCACCCAAGCCCTTGTACCGCTGGATCGGCTCGTGCCAGCGCTTGCCCGCCTTGCGGAGCTTCGCCAGCAGCGTGTGCATCTCCTGCTCGCTGTAGGTGTAGATCGTCTCGTTCGGCTTCGAGCCCGGGTTCATCACGATGATCCTGTGCAGCGGCGGGACGGCGGCGAACACGCGGCCGTGCTCGATCAGCGGTCGCATGTAGCGGAAGAACAGGGTGAGCAGGAGGGTGCGGATGTGGGCGCCGTCGACATCGGCATCGCTCATCAGGATGATCTTGCCGTAGCGAGCCGCATCGATGTCGAAGGTCCGGCCGGAGCCTGCACCGATCACCTGGATGATCGACGCGCACTCCGCATTCGACAACATGTCGCCGACCGACGCCTTCTGCACGTTGAGGATCTTTCCCCGAATCGGCAGCAGCGCCTGGAACTCGCTGTTGCGCGCGTTCTTGGCGGTGCCGAGCGCCGAGTCTCCCTCGACGATGAAGAGCTCGCTGCGTTCGACATCGTTCGTGCGGCAGTCGACGAGCTTCGTCGGAAGGGTCGACGACTCCAGTGCGTTCTTGCGGCGCTGCGTCTCCTTGTGCGCACGTGCCGACACGCGCGCCTTCATCTCCGAGACGATCTTGTCGAGCAGCTGCGACGCCTGGTTCTTGTCGTCGCGCTTGGTCGAGCTGAATCGCTGGGCCAGGTCCTTGCGGATCACCTGGGCGACGATCTGCCGGACGGCCGGAGTGCCGAGGATCTCCTTCGTCTGCCCCTCGAACTGCGGCTCGGGCACGTTCACCGTGAGCACCGCTGTGAGACCCGCGAGGACGTCGTCCTTCTCGAGCTTGTCGTTGCCGACCTTGAGGCGACGCGCGTTCTGCTCGACCTGGGTGCGGAGAACCTTGAGGAGTTCTTGCTCGAAGCCCTGCTGATGGGTTCCGCCCTTGGGCGTCGCGATGATGTTGACGAACGACCGCACGCGCGTGTCGTAACCGGTGCCCCACCGCAGCGCGATGTCGACGGCGCACACGCGCTCCACCTCGGTGGCGACCATGTGCCCGTCGGCCTGCAGAACGGGAACGGTCTCCTTGAACGTCCCCTCCCCCTGGATGCGCCAGTTGTCGGTCACCGGCGGATCGACCGCGAGGTAGTCGACGAACTCCGAGATCCCGCCCTCATAGAGGTAGGACGTCACCGTCCCGGTGGCATCCGCATCCTCCGAGCCGAGCTCGGGAGCATCCGGACGATTCGTCCGCTTGTCGGCGACCTCGATCTCGAGACCCGGGACGAGGAACGCCGTCTGTCGGGCGCGGGTCTCGAGCTCGGAGAGCTGGAAGGCCGCGTCCTTGGTGAAGATCTGCCGATCGGCCCAGTAGCGAACCCGCGTACCGGTCACGCCGCGGGGCGCCTTGCCGATGACGCGGAGCTCGCTCTTCTCCTGGAAGGGGGTGAACGGCGCGTCGGGACGCTTCTCTCCGGAGTCTGCGAAGACCCCGGGTTCGCCACGATGGAACGACATGGCGTAGGTCTTGCCGCCGCGATCGACCTCGACGTCCAGGCGCTCGGAGAGCGCGTTCACCACGGAGGCGCCGACGCCATGCAGACCGCCGGATGCCGCGTACGACCCGCCGCCGAACTTCCCACCGGCGTGCAGTTTGGTGTAGACCACCTCGACGCCGGTCAGACCGGTGCGCGGTTCGACGTCCACCGGGATGCCGCGGCCACGGTCGTGGACCTCGACACTGCCGTCGGCATGGAGGATGATGTCGATCTTCGTGCCGTTGCCGGCCACCGCCTCGTCGACGGAGTTGTCGATGATCTCCCAGAGGCAGTGCATGAGTCCGGGCGACCCGTTCGACCCGATGTACATCCCTGGGCGCTTGCGGACGGCCTCGAGGCCTTCAAGCACCTGGAGATGATGGGCGGAGTACTCGGCATTCACAATCTCCGAGTCTAATCTCGCGAGTCGTTCCGGCTCCGCAGACACTCCCCGCGGAGGGCTACTCGACGGGGGTCGCGTACGCGCTGAGCGAAACACGCCGCAAACCGGGCATGCGCACAGGTGGGGCGTGGTTGTATTGACCAAATCCCCCAGCGAAGCCGACACCCGAGGAGGCACCGAGATGAACGCAACGACCGAACGTGACACCTCCACCGTCGAGTTCCGCCTGACCGCCATGGATCGCTGTGATTCATGCGGCGCTCAGGCGTACATCGCCGCTGAGGTCAACGGATCCGAGCTCCTGTTCTGCGCCCACCACGGCCGCAAGTACGAAGAGAAGCTCCGCAGCATCGCCACCAGCTGGCACGACGAGACCGCCCGCCTCGTCGAGACGGTCTGATCGAATCCTGACGCACGTCGGCCGGTCCTGGTCAGTCGACTGCGGTCAGCGGACACGAATCAATCGGCGACGACTCTCCGCACACGTGATGTGAGCCGGGTGAGGATCTCTTCTCCCACGGTATCGATACGCTCAGCGAGGGTCGTCGCCGACGTCTCTCCGTGCGTCCCGGCGCCGAAGACCACGACCTGATCCCCCGCTGTCGCTCCTGCCCAGCCTTCGACAGTCGACGTCGTGTGTCCCACCGACGTGAGGGTGCGCGTTCCTGCAGAGGTGCCGACGCGACTTCCGGCCAGTGTCGAAGGGAATCCGTCGAAACTGCCGATGCCGATGGTCACGTCGTCCCGCTGGACGCTGATGACGGGCGCGACGAGGCTCGCAGCCGGGAGGATGCCTTCGAGTTCCGGTCCGTCCGCGGATCGGATGCCATAACAGAAGGCTCCGATGCGCGAGACCGTTCCGCGCAGTTCGGGGCGCCACCAGGACGCCGCCGACGCGGTCAGGTGAAGCGCGGCAGGAGTCGTCCCCGAATCCTCCACGGTACGGACCGCTTCGAGGAACACCGATTGTGCGACGTCGTCGTCCGCGTCGCTCGCCTCGGCGATATGGCTCCACACCCCCTCGAACTCCAGGAGTCCTGCGCGCTCGGCGTCGCGCGCGACAGCGACGGCCGCAGCCCAGTCGTCGGGCAGGATGCCGTTGCGATGAAGGCCGGTGTCGATCTTCAGGTGCACGCGCGCGGACGTGCCGAGCGCCTCTGCGCGCGTGATGATCCGCCGAAGGTAGTCGCTCGTGCCGACGCCGAGGTCGAGCCTCTGCATGAGGGCGTCGTCGATCTCGGCGTCCGTCGACGTCACCCACGCGAAGATCCTGGCGTCGCCGCCGGCGATCCTGCGCACGGCCAGCCCGGTACGGATGTCATAGCTGCCGAACCACGTGACGCCCGCGTCGACCGCGGACTCGACAGCCCAGGAGAGTCCGTGGCCGTATGCGTCGTCCTTGAGCACGAGCATCAACGTCGACGGCGCCACTCGGGCGCGCACCGCGTCGATGTTCGCCCGGAAAGTGCTGCTGCTCAGGCGCAGCTCCGGGCGGCTCATGCCTCCCACCCCCGCTCGGCATGTGCGCCGGCGACGGTGACGAGTTCCGCCGGGCTCATTCCGGTGACGGCGGCCCAGTGCGCGATGGCGGACCCCGCCTGACCTTCGCCGCCGAAGTAGGTGACCTCCGCGCCCGCCTCGGCATCCGCGCCTTGGAGGTCGACGACGCAGACGTCCATGGCGACCCGGCCGACGATGGGGCGAGCTGCGCCGCCGATCTCGACCTCGGCACGGTTTCCGAGCGCGCGCACGATGCCTTGGGCGTACCCACCGGTCACCAGCGCCACCGTGGTCTCACGCGAGGCACGGTAGGTGTACCCGTAGGAGACGGCGTCTCCCGGCCGGAGCCCCTTGGTGGAGAGGACGCGGCCCGTCAGCCGCATCACCGGTCGCGTCCTCGTGCGTCCGGTCGCATCGGGAAGACCGTAGAGGAGCGTCGCGTCGATGTCCGGCTCACCCGTCGTGACGCCGTCGATTCCCTCGAGCTGCAACGCCTCCACCTCTCCACGGGCGTCGACGAGAACTCGCTCAGCTCCTGCGGCCGTCACGAGCTGAGCGACGGCGAGAACACCGTGACCCCAGGCGTCACGCCGTAGATCGGCGACTCGGCCGCCCGCCGACACGGCAGCAGAGGCGCCCGCGGCCAGGGCCGAACGGGAGATCATCGCACGCGGCAGGGCGCTGGAAGTCGTCTCACACACGTCTTCCACCCTAGCTTCCGACTCTCAGGTCGGCCGTCCCGCCCCCCGTAGACTGGTGGGGACCCCGACCCTGGAGCCTCATGTCTCGTCTTTCCCTCGCGCCCCGCATCCGCTATCTGATGGGACGTGCCCGCCGCATCGACGTCGGATCGGTGGTGGAACGCGCCAAGGAGGCATCCGCTCAGCATCACAAGGCCGTTCCCGCGATCGTCGTGGACATGCTCTGGTCGGCCGCGCGCCACAACGTCGGGTTCCAGGACTACATCGACTACGACTTCGCGATGCTGACGAAGGCCGAGCGTGACACCTACATGACGCATCCCGTCTCGAACCAGCTCTCGCAGCGGTATGACCACCCTGACTACCGCTGGATCTTCCAGGACAAGGTCGAGTTCGACAAGCAGTTCTCCGACCACCTGCACCGCGAATGGATGGTCGTCGACCAGGGCAACGCCGACGCGGTGCGCGAGTTCACACAGCGACTCGGCACGATCGTCACGAAGGAACCGGTGGGACAGGCCGGGACCGGAGTGCATCGCTATCACGCCGCCGACATCACCGACTGGAACGAGTTCCACCAGGGGCTCCTCGCTCGAGGCGAGCTGCTGATCGAAGAGGTGATCCGCCAGCACGACGCACTTGCGGCCGTGTGCCCCGGCACGGTGAACACCACCCGCATCACGGCGTTCTTCGATGGTGAGAAGGCGCACATCCTCGCCATGGCCCAGAAGTTCGGTCGCGGTGCGGTGAGCGATCAGATGACCTTCGGCGGCTTCTACACGATGCTCGACGAGAACGGTCATGCCGTCGGTGCCGGGTACGACTCACACGGGCACGTGCACGAGACGCACCCGGACTCGGGTTTCCGCATCGCCGACTTCCAGCTGCCCTACATGGACGAGGTGCGCGCGTTCATCGACGAAGTCGCCCGCGTCGTGCCCCAGGTGCAGTACGTCGGTTGGGACATCGTCGTCTCCCCGGACGGTCCCGTCCTCGTCGAGGGAAACTGGGGCGCCGGAGTCTACGAGAACAAGCCCAGCGTCACCGGTATCCGCACGGGCCACAAACCTCGGTACCGCGAAGTCATCGGTTTCTGAGACAGAGATGACGAAGGCCCCGGATGCCGAGCATCCGGGGCCTTCGTCGTCATTCTGAGCGGATCAGATGACCGAGGTCAGACTGCGCGGACGATGCCGAGCGGTGTGGACTCGAGTCCCTGTCCGAGCGGGTTGTCCCCGAGGATCTTGACCAGACGACGCTCGCCGTCCTTGTCGAGAGTCGACCCGAGGATGTTGCCGCCGAGGTCGTTGATATCGACCACTGCCACCTCTGCCTGTCCACCGATCAGTGCCTTCAGCCGCGCGGCCACGCCGTCGGGATCCTTCGGTCCGAGCACGACAGCCTCGTTGTACGGAGGGATGGTGTGCTTGGTGGGACCGTCGATGGCCCGCGCCTTGTCACCCGCGATGCGGTAGAAGTCACCACGACGACCGAACGCCTTGGTGACCGCTGCCACGGCCGACGCGAACAGGATCCGCGGAGTGCCGCACTCCCGCAGCGCCATCTCCATCGTCTCCGGCATGCCGAGCCCGATGCCGTACGGCGTGCGGGTGACGTACTTGGAGAGGAACAGGGCGAGCTTGCGCGGCTTGATCTCGTCGAGACGGTACGACCGCCCCTGGGTGATCGCCACGATCTTCTCGGTCACGAACAGCAGGTCGCCCGGCTGCACGGCGTCCTTGGCGTACTCCCTGATGATCGCATCGAGGTCGTCCTCGGGCATGACCACACGGGTACGCAGAGGAATACGCGCATAGCTCTTGCCGTCGACGCTCGCCTCGAGCGCCTTACCGTCGTTCGCCTGGCTCATTCGAGGTAGTCCCGCAGGGACTGCGAACGGCTCGGGTGCCGGAGCTTCGCCATGGTCTTCGACTCGATCTGACGGATGCGCTCACGCGTCACGCCGAAGGTGTCGCCGATCTGGTCGAGAGTCTTCGGCTGACCGTCGCCCAGGCCGAAACGCATCCGGATCACGCCGGCTTCGCGCTCGGAGAGCGAGTCGAGCAGCTGCTCCAGCTGACGCTGCAGCATGGTGAAGCCCACCGCGTCGGCCGGAACCACGGCCTCGGTGTCCTCGATCAGGTCGCCGAACTCGCTGTCACCGTCTTCACCCAGCGGCGTGTGCAGCGAGATCGGCTCGCGGCCGTACTTCTGCACCTCGACGACCTTCTCGGGCGTCATGTCGAGCTCACGGCTGAGCTCTTCCGGCGTGGGTTCGCGGCCGAGATCCTGCAGCATCTGACGCTGCACTCGCGCGAGCTTGTTGATGACCTCGACCATGTGCACCGGGATGCGGATCGTGCGGGCCTGGTCGGCCATCGCACGGGTGATCGCCTGGCGGATCCACCACGTGGCGTACGTCGAGAACTTGAAGCCCTTGGTGTAGTCGAACTTCTCGACCGCGCGGATGAGACCGAGGTTGCCCTCCTGGATCAGGTCCAGGAANNAGGTTCGCGCCGAGCAGGTGGCTCTTGGCACGCTGTCCGTCGCGGGCGACCCACTGCAGGTCGAGTCCGAGCTGGCTCGTCTTCTCGGCCGCGGTCATCGCCGACAACTTCTCCTCGGCGAACAGACCCGCCTCGATGCGCATCGCGAGCTCGACCTCTTCGGCCGCGTTCAGGAGCGCGACCTTTCCAATCTGCTTCAGGTAGTCCTTGACAGGGTCGGCAGTCGCACCGGTGATCTGCGTCGAGTAGACGGGAACGTCTTCATCGTCGTTCGACGAGATGACGATCGCGCCGGTCGGGAGCGGCTCGGTGAACTTCGGCTTCGCGTCCTCGTCCTCGTCGTCCTCGACCGCAGCAGCGGCGGGAGCCTCGTCTTCTTCGACGACGTCCTCGGACTTCTTCTTCTTGACGGGGGCACGCTTCGCGGCAGCACGCTTCGCCGCGCTCAGGGGCGCGGGCTTCTCGGGCGCATCGGCCTCGACCGGAGCGTCGGCGGTCGTCTCTTCGGCAGCCTTCTTCGTCCGGGTGTTCTTCGTCGTGGCAGGAGTCACGTTTCGCCTTTCACGGAGCTGCTGTGTAGCCCCGGGACATTTCGGACACTAGTAAGACCCTTGTCAAGTCCAGCGCTCGAAAACACTGATTGACAACGGGTCAGAGTCCTAGTATCGCACACGTGTGGCGATGCGGACGCATTACGACGAAGTTCTCGCGGATCCGTCTCAATTGCGGCCGGGCTTGTCCTCGTCGCCCGACGGACGCGACGCCAGGTAGCGCTCCAGCTCCGCAGCCAGCTCGTCGGCGCTGGGAAGGTCCCGCTCACTGAACCCGCCCTCGTCGTACGAGTCGTCATCGGGATTGCGTCCCGCCATGTACGCGTCATATCGGCGCTCGAGGTTATGCACCATCTGCTGCAGCTCATCGTTCCCGGCGACCTGCTCGTCGACGCGCGCCAGGTAGTCCTCGCGGCGCTCCTGTACGGCGTCCAGCATCAGCACCAGACCGGTCGAGGCCATCAGCCTCTCTGCCGCGGCGATCACCGCTTCTGGATTCTCGGTCTCTGCGAGGTAGTGCGGCACGAGGAGCACGAATCCGACGGCGGGGTCGCCGCGCTCGACGAACCGGAACTCGAGGAGGTGACCGGCGGTCGCCGGCACCTGGGTGCGCGGACGCCAGACGGAGTGCGCGACCGTGAGCTCACGGCGGTTGCCGCTGACGGTCGTACCGATCGGACGTGTGTGCGGAACAGGCATGGCGATCGAATGCACCCAGTGCAGTCCCGACACCTCGAACTCCGCCGCCAGGGCGAGGACGGTGCTCGCGAAGCGGTTCCACGCGAAGTCGGGCTCGTACCCGGCGAGGAGCAGGAAGGGACGACCGAGCGCGTCCGTCGCAAGCGACAGCTCGAGACGCGGCGGCCGGAATTCGGTGAGATGGTCCTGGTCGAAGGCGATCACCGGTCGACGGGCGCGATAGTCCAGCAGCGCATCGTTGTCGAACACCACGACGGTTTCCGGCGACGCGGTCTCCCTCAGGTGGTCGATCAGGCCGGACACCGCGCTGCCCGCGTCGGTGAAACCGGTGAGAAGGAGCACCAGGGGCAGGCCGTGCGGCACTGTCGGCGCATTCGCGACGCGTTCGTGGATCTCACCGGAGAAGGGCATGTGTCCATGCTACGAGCAGGGCTGGGGGCCGGGGCGCGGAGCATCATGCTGAGAGCGAACACGCGCCACGAGGGCGCGCGACCATGCTGCGACAGAGATCCTAGGATGGAGGCATGACGCTTCCCGTGCTCTCGCACACCACCGCTCAGTTCCCCGGAAGCGCTGCAGATGCCGCAGTGCTCGTCGTCGCCGCTCTCCCTGATTCGGCGGATTCACTGGCCGGTTATCCCGGCCTCGCCGATGCGTTGGCCGGTATCGGCTTCACCGGCTCCGCAGGATCGTTCGCGCGCGTGTACGCCCCGGAGGTGACGTCGTTGCCGCTGGCCGTCGTCGGCGTCGGCAACGCGCCTGACCCCGCTGCGGTGCGCAATGCGACCGGGACAGCGCTACGCACCCTCGCCGGTTTCGAGCACGTCGCCATCGCCCTCGCCGACGGCCTGGAGTCCTACGCCGCGCCGGCAGCAGAAGGCGCAGTGCTCGGCGGACACAAATTCGACGGGTACCGCACGGAGAAGGGCAAGGCTCGCGCCACCAGGATCACCCTGCACGCCGCCCTCGACGACGAGGACGCCGAGCATGCTCAGGTCCTCGGCGACGCCGTCGCCCTCGTCAAGGACCTCGTGAACGTTCCCGCCGAGTGGCAGAGCCCTGCCCAGCTCGCCCAGAGCGCTGCCGACAGCGTCGCCGACCTCGACGTCACGGTCGAGATCCTCGACGAGAAAGACCTCGCCGAGCAGGGCTTCGGCGGCATCCTCGGCGTGGGGCAGGGCTCCGACCGCCCCCCGCGCCTGGTCCGCCTCGACTACTCCCCCGCCGACGCATCGCGACACATCGCGCTGGTCGGCAAGGGCATCACCTTCGACACCGGCGGGCTGTCGCTGAAGCCCGCTGCATCGATGGTCGGCATGAAGTTCGACATGGCCGGAGCAGCGACATCTCTCGCCGCGATCCGCGCGATCGCGACTCTCGGGCTCCCTGTCCACGTGACGGCCTGGCTCTGCATCACCGACAACATGCCCTCGGGCCGCGCTCTGCGCCCCGGCGACGTCATCCGCATCCTCGACGGCACCACGGTGGAGGTGCAGAACACCGACGCTGAGGGCCGCCTCGTCCTGGCGGACGGTCTGGTCGCCGCGAGCCGAGAGAATCCCGACGTCATCATCGACGTGGCGACCCTCACGGGTGCCATCGTCGCCGCGCTCGGCCACCGGCACACCGGTGTCTTCGGCGACGTCGAGACGGTCTCCGCGTTCATCTCCGCGACCGCACAGGTCGACGAACCGGCCTGGCACATGCCGCTGCCGGAGTACATGGAGGAGTCGCTCGAGTCCCCCATCGCCGATCTCCAGAACGCCAACATGGGCGACCGGATGGGCGGTGCCTCCTATG
The DNA here is from genome assembly GCF_002377845.1 of Microbacterium sp. UBA3486. Lineage (NCBI taxonomy): Bacteria > Bacillati > Actinomycetota > Actinomycetes > Micrococcales > Microbacteriaceae > Microbacterium > Microbacterium sp. UBA3486. Next base: position 2,124 of record NZ_DFQP01000104.1, on the reverse strand, counting down.
CCGGCCTGTTCCTGCGCCGGTTCGTCGGGCGCACGTCGGAGGCCGAGGACGCCCCGCGCATCCCCTGGGTGCACCTCGACATCGCGGGCTCCGGCGAACACGCCGGCGCCCCGTACGGCTTCACCGAGAAGGGCCCCACAGGGGCGATGGTCCGATCGATCGTCGCCTTCGCCGAAGCATCCCACACGGAGGCATGACATATGACAACCCACACCTTCGACATCGTCGTCCTGGGCGGCGGAAGCGGCGGCTATGCCGCTGCATTGCGCGCGAGTGAGCTCGGCAAGTCCGTCGCATTGATCGAGAAGGACAAGGTCGGCGGCACCTGCCTGCACCGCGGCTGCATCCCGACCAAGGCACTCCTGCATGCGGCCGAGGTCGCCGAGCATGTGCGCGATGCCGCGTCGGTCGGCGTGACGGCGTCCCTGGAAGGCATCGACCCCGTCGGCGTCCGCACGTATCGCGAGGGCATCGTCGCCAAGAAGTTCAAGGGTCTCGAAGGTCTCGTCAAAGCTCGCGGCATCACCACCGTCACCGGGCTCGGTCGACTGAATCCAGACCGCAGCATCAGCGTCGGCGATGACATCTACGTCGGTGCGGACGTCGTGCTCGCGACCGGTTCGTACAGCCGATCGCTCCCCGGCCTCGAGATCGGCGGACGGATCCTCACCAGCGAGCAGGCGCTTGCTCTGGATGTCGTCCCCGACCGCGTCCTGATCCTCGGCGGTGGTGTCATCGGCGTCGAGTTCGCGAGCGTCTGGCGCTCCTTCGGCTCCGAGGTCACCATCATCGAAGCGCTGCCGCACCTCGTCCCGAACGAGGACATCGCGCTCAGCAAGGGCCTGGAGAGGGCATTCCGCCGCCGTGGCATCCAGTACTCCCTCGGGACCCGCTTCCAGACGGCCACGCAGGACGACTCGTCCGTCACGGTCACGCTCGAGGACGGCAAGGAGTTCACGGCCGACTACCTGCTCGTCGCCGTCGGACGCGGGCCGGCGACGGCCGACCTCGGCTTCGCAGAGGCCGGTGTCACTCTGGACCGCGGCTTCGTGATCGTCGACGAAGACCTGCGCACCGGGGTCCCGGGGCTCTGGGCCGTCGGCGACATCGTCCCCGGCCTCCAGCTCGCGCACCGCGGATTCCAGCAGGGCATCGCCGTCGCCGAACGGATCGCCGGCCTCTCCCCCGTCAACGTTCCCGATCTGCAGATCCCCAAGGTCACCTATTCCAGCCCCGAGGTCGCGTCGGTCGGAGTGACCGAGGAAGCAGCCGCTGCTGAACACGGCGCGGACGCGATCGTCGCCTACGAGTACAACCTCGCCGGGAACGGCAAGAGCGAGATCATCGGAACGGGTGGTCTCGTGAAGGTCGTCCGCCTCAAAGACGGCCCCGTCATCGGTGTGCACCTGCTCGGCGACCGTGTCGGCGAGCTCATCACCGAGGGGCAGCTCGCCGTCGCCTGGGAGGCGCACCCGGAGGACATCGCTCCTCTGATCCACGCACACCCGACCCAGAGCGAGGCACTCGGCGAGGCCTTCCTCGCCCTGGCCGGCAAGCCCCTGCACGCCCTCTGAGCACCAACCGGTGCCCGAGTCACTAAGCTAGACAAGCGTCATACAACTTCCTGAAGGAGACTCAGTCATGAGCACATCCGTCGTCCTCCCCGCTCTCGGCGAGAGCGTCACAGAGGGTACGGTCACCCGCTGGCTCAAGCAGGTGGGAGACACCGTGCAGGCGGACGAGGGCCTGCTCGAGATCTCGACCGACAAGGTCGACACC
>NZ_DFQP01000104.1:0-316 GCF_002377845.1 Microbacterium sp. UBA3486 | reverse complement strand
AAGGTCGACACCGAGATCCCCTCCCCCGTCAGCGGCGTGATCGAGGAGATCCTCGTGGCCGAGGACGAGACCGTCGAGGTCGGCGCGCTCCTCGCGCGCATCGGCGATGGCAGCGCCGCGGCTCCGGCCGCAGATGCTCCCGCCGCCGCCGCACCCGCTGCGGAAGAAGCGCCAGCCGAGGCATCTCCCGCTGCCGAAGAGACCCCGGCTGCAGAGGCTCCGACCCCCGCCGCAGAAGCACCGGCGCCCGCCGCTGAGTCCGCACCTGCCGCACCCGCCGGCGATGCGACAGACATCGTGCTTCCCGAACTGGGCG
>NZ_DFQP01000019.1:0-12372 GCF_002377845.1 Microbacterium sp. UBA3486 | reverse complement strand
GGCAAGCGCGCCGGTCGCGCCGGCTACGCCGTGGTCGACGAACACGGGTCGGTGCTCGGTGAGATCACGAGCGGCGCGCTCAGCCCCACGCTCGGTCATCCGATCGCGATGGCCTACGTGACCCCGTCTTCCGCGGAAGAGGGAACCGCAGTATTCCTTGATGTGCGGGGAACCAGAATCCCCGCGACCGTGACCGCCCTGCCTTTCTACCGGAGGACCAAATGACCGATCTCGCCGCACTCCACTACACCGAAGAGCACGAGTGGATCGCCGCTGACGGCGACACCGTGACCATCGGGATCACCGACTACGCCGCCGAGAAGCTGGGCGACGTCGTGTTCGTCGAGCTCCCCGCCGTCGGCACCGAGGTCACCGCAGGAGCGGTCGTCGGCGAGATCGAATCGACGAAGTCGGTCGGCGAGCTCTATGCTCCCGTCTCGGGCACGGTCGTCGAGATCAACGACGCAGCGGTGGATGACCCGTCGCTCGTCAACGCGGCGCCGTTCGAGGGCGGATGGCTGCTCAAGGTCACCGTCGCCGCCGGTGCTCTCGACGGTCTGCTCGACCGCGACGCCTACGTCGCTCTCACGGAGGGCTGATTCTCCAGTGGTCACTTTCGCCGATCGTCACATCGGACCCACGGATGCCGCGCAGCGCACGATGCTCGCCGCCCTCGGTCTCGACACCACCGCAGCCGACTCTGCGCTGAGCCCGGTAGAGGCGCTCATGCGCCAGGCCGTGCCGGCGTCGATCTACACCGGCCCGTCTGCCGAGGCCACGGATGCGCCCTCGCTCATCCCGTCCGCGGCGAGCGAGACCGAGGCTCTCGCCGAGCTCCGGACGCTCGCGTCGCGCAACACCGTGAACCGCCCGATGATCGGCTTGGGATACTACGGCACCATCACGCCGCAGGTGATCCAGCGCAACGTGCTGGAGAACCCCTCCTGGTACACGGCGTACACGCCGTACCAGCCGGAGATCTCCCAGGGGCGTCTGGAGGCGCTCATCAACTTCCAGACGATGGTCGCCGAGCTCACCGGGCTGACCACGGCCAACGCGTCGATGCTCGACGAGTCGACCGCGGTCGTCGAGGCGATGCTGCTCGCCCGTCGTGCCTCGAAGTCGGCGTCGACCGTGTTCGCGGTCGACGCCGATGCCCTCCCGCAGACCAGGGCGATGCTCGACACGCGTGCGGAGGCGCTGGGTATCGAGATCGTCACGGTCGATTTCGCCGCTGGCGAGGAGCTGCCCGCCGACCTGTTCGGCGTGTTCGTCCAGTACCCCGGGGCATCCGGACGGGTCTGGGACCCGTCCGCCGTCTTCGACGCCGCGCACCTCTCCGGTGCTCTCGCCGTCGCGGCGNNGCGCTTCGGCGTGCCGATGGGCTTCGGCGGGCCGCACGCCGGCTACATGGCGGTCCGCTCCGGCCTCGAGCGTCAGCTGCCCGGTCGACTCGTGGGAGTGTCGGTGGATGCCGACGGCAAGCCCGCGTACCGGCTCTCGCTGCAGACGCGCGAGCAGCACATCCGTCGCGAGAAGGCGACGTCGAACATCTGCACCGCCCAGGTGCTGCTGGCCGTCATGGCATCGATGTACGCGGTGTACCACGGCCCCGACGGGTTGCGCGAGATCGCGACCCAGACGACGGCGAAGGCCGCCCTGTTGCGTGACTGGCTGGTCGATTCCGGTGCCGAGGTCGTGCACGCGGAGTTCTTCGACACCGTGCAGGTGCGCGTTCCCGGTCGGGCGGCCGAGTACGCCGCGCAGGCGCACGACGGCTACGGCATCCTGCTGCACGTCGCCGACGCCGACACGGTCGGCATCGCGGTCGACGAGACCACGACTCTCGGCGAGCTGCACCAGGTCGCCATGGTCTTCGGCGGCAAGAACGAGCGGGCGTTCGGTCTCTTCGGCAACGACAAGCTGCGGGCGCTCCCGAACGACTTGCGGCGTCAGGACGAGTACCTCACGCACCCGGTCTTCCACTCGCATCGCTCGGAGACCGCCATGATGCGGTATCTGAAGAGCCTCTCCGACCGCGACTACGCGCTCGATCGCGGCATGATCCCCCTGGGATCGTGCACCATGAAGCTCAACGCCGCGACCGAGATGGCCGCCATCACGTGGCCCGAGTTCGCGGGCATCCACCCGTTCGCTCCGGCCGCCGATGTGCAGGGCTACCTCGAGCTCATCGGTCAGCTCGAGGGCTGGCTCGCCGAGGTCACCGGCTACGACGCGGTCTCGTTGCAGCCGAACGCCGGTTCGCAGGGCGAGCTGGCGGGTCTCCTCGCCATCCGCGGGTACCACCACGCGAACGGCGACACGCATCGCACGGTCTGCCTCATCCCGTCGTCGGCACACGGCACGAACGCGGCTTCGGCCGTGCTCGCCGGCATGAAGGTCGTCGTCGTCGCGACGGACGAACTCGGCAACGTCGATCTCGACGACCTGCGCGCGAAGATCGCCCAGCACGCCGACGAGTTGTCGGCCCTGATGATCACCTACCCCTCCACGCATGGTGTGTACGAGGAGCAGGTCGTGGAGATCACGGCCGCCGTGCATGACGCCGGTGGGCAGGTGTACGTCGACGGCGCCAACCTCAACGCCCTGCTCGGCTATGCGCGCTTCGGTGACCTGGGCGGCGACGTCTCGCATCTCAACTTGCACAAGACGTTCGCGATCCCGCACGGTGGCGGCGGCCCCGGCATCGGTCCGGTCGCGGCGAAGTCGCACCTCGCGCCGTTCCTTCCCTCGCACCCGCTCGCACAGAGCGCCGAGCACTTCGGCGGCTACACGTTCGAGGGCGGGGTGATCTCCGCGGCTCCCTACGGCTCCGCGGGCATCCTGCCGATCTCGTGGGCGTACGTGCGCATGATGGGCGCCGACGGACTGCGTCGCGCCACCGCCGCTGCCGTCCTCTCGGCGAACTACATCGCGGAGCGTCTCGGCAGCCACTTCCCGGTGTTGTACACCGGTGAGAACGGCCGCGTCGCTCATGAGTGCATCCTCGACCTGCGTCCGCTCAAGGAGGCGACCGGCATCACGGTCGACGACGTGGCCAAGCGCCTCATCGATTACGGCTTCCACGCGCCGACCATGTCGTTCCCCGTCGCGGGCACCCTCATGGTCGAGCCGACCGAGTCGGAGGACCTCGACGAGATCGAGCGCTTCATCGAGGCCATGGTCATGATCAAGGCCGAGGCGGAGGCCGTGGCCGCCGGACGCTGGCCTGCGGACGACAATCCCCTGGTGCACGCGCCGCACACCGCGGTGTCGCTCATCGCGGGGGAGTGGAACCACGCTTACTCGCGCGAGGACGCCGCCTATCCCGTTCACGCGCTCGTCGCCGGCAAGTACTGGCCGCCGGTGCGCCGCATCGACCAGGCGTACGGCGACCGCAACCTCGTGTGCGCCTGCCCGCCTGTGGAGGCCTTCGCCTGAGCCTCGTGCTCGTCTGAGCAGACGGTGTCGCGCTTCCGTGCGGAAGCGCGACACCGTCTTGTGTGTCGCGGTGTTTCTCCGGTGTTACAGATGGTCACCACTCAGTAACAGTTCGTTAGCTGAAGGCGGCTGTGAGCGAAGCGGCGGGTTACGCTCAGGTATCCCTGCGTGTTCGATGGTGAGCGCGCAGACTCAGCACTGTCCACAGGAGGACGAAAAGTGAAAAGAAACAGGATTGCCCTCGCGGGCAGCGCTCTGCTCGTGATCGGCGCCTTGGCGCTGGCCGGTTGTGCAGGCGGGAACGACTCGGGCGACGAGGGCTCCAAGGGCTCGACGTCGGCCATCATCTCGGCGAACGGCAATGAGCCGGAGAACCCGCTGATCCCGACCAACACCAACGAGGTCGGTGGTGGCAAGATCCTCGACTCGATCTTCGCCGGCCTCGCCTTCTACGACGGCGACGGCGCCCTCGTCAACGACATGGCCGAGTCGATCACCGTCGACGCCCCGAACAAGGTCACCGTGAAGCTGAAGGAGGGCCACAAGTTCACCAACGGTGAAGACGTCGTCGCTCACAACTTCATCGACGCGTGGAACTACGGCGCACAGCTCTCCAACGCTCAGCTGAACCAGTCCTGGTTCGCCGACATCGTCGGCTTCAACCCCGACGCGGACTCCGAGCTCACCGGCCTCACCGAGGTCGACGACCAGACCTTCACGATCGACCTGAGCAGCGATGTCGCATCCGACTTCGTGACCCGCCTGGGCTACTCGGCGTTCTACCCGCTCCCCGACGCGGCTTTCGAGGACATGGACGCCTTCGGTGAGAACCCGATCGGCAACGGTCCGTACATGCTCGCCAAGGACGGTGCCTGGCAGCACGACGTCCAGATCGACCTGGTCAAGAACGACGACTACAAGGGTGAGCGCGTCGCGCAGAACGGCGGCCTCACGCTGAAGTTCTACACGGCTCCCGAGGGCGCATACGCCGACCTTCTCGGTGGCAACATCGACGTCATCGACCAGATCCCCGAGGCTTCCCTCGCGGTGTTCGAGGACGAGCTCGGCGAGCGGGCGACCAACCAGCCCGCCGCGATCTTCCAGTCGTTCACCATCGGTGGCCAGCTCGCCCACTTCTCGGGCGAAGAGGGCACCCTGCGTCGTCAGGCGATCTCTATGGCGATCAACCGCGACGAGATCACGAGCAAGATCTTCGCCGACACGCGTACCCCGGCGAGCGACTTCACCACTCCCGTCATCGACGGCTGGAGCGACAGCGTTCCCGGCTCCGACGTCCTGAAGTACGACCCCGAGAAGGCCAAGGAACTGTGGGCGAAGGCTGACGCCATCGCACCGTGGTCCGGCACCTTCCAGATCGCGTACAACTCCGATGGTGGACACCAGGTGTGGGTCGACGCGGTTTCGAACTCGCTGAAGAACACGCTCGGTATCGAGGCGTCGGGTGCACCGTACGTCGACCTCGCCACGCTCCGCGCTGCGGTCAACGCTCGTGACGACGCCGGCAAGCGCACGATCCAGACGGCCAACCGTTCCGGATGGCAGGGCGACTACCCCGCCGTCTACAACTTCCTGCAGCCGCTGTACGGCACGGGCGCATCGTCCAACGACGGTGACTACTCGAACCCCGAGGTCGACGCACTGCTCGCAGAGGGTGCAGCGGCGACGAGCGCTGACGATGCCAACGCGGCGTACGAGAAGGTCCAGGAGATCCTGTTCAACGACCTTCCCGTCATCCCGCTCTGGTACCAGAACTCCATCGGCGGTTTCGGCGACAACGTCGACAACGTCACCGTCGGCTGGAACTCTGTTCCGCTCTACTACGAGATCACCAAGGCCGAGTAGGTCCTTGGAGTGAACGGCAGCGAGGCGGTGGCGGCGACGTCACCGCCTCGCGTCGTGCACTCCGGCTGACTCCGACTCCACGAAAGGAGCAAGGATGCTCGCCTATACCCTGCGGCGACTTCTCCAGCTGATCCCGGTCTTCTTCGGTGCGACGCTTCTCATCTACGCGCTCGTCTTCCTGATGCCGGGTGACCCGATCGCGGCGCTCTTCGGTGACAAACCGCCGAGCCCGCAGCTGCTCGCCACGATCCGAGCGCAGTACCACCTGGACGACCCGTTCCTCGTCCAGTACTTCTACTACATCACCGGCGTCTTCAAGGGCGACATGGGAACGACGTTCTCCGGTGAGTCCGTGAGCACCGTCCTCGCGCGCACGCTTCCCATCACCGGACGCCTGGCCATCATGGCGATCGCGATCGAGTTCACGCTCGCGATCATCATCGGGACGCTCTCCGCGCTCCGCAAGGGCAAGTTCTTCGACCACGTGTCGCTGATCATCTCGCTCGTGTTCCTGTCGATGCCGATCTTCGTCGTCGCCTTCCTCGCGCAGTACTTCCTCGCGATCAAGCTGGGCTGGTTCCGTCCGACGGTCGGTGGTCAGAACGACTGGGGCGACCTGTGGCTGCCCGCCATCGTGCTGGGGCTGAGCCTGTATGCGACGAGCATGCGTCTGATGCGCGGCTCGGTTCTCGACACCCTCAACCAGGACTGGGTGCGCACGGCCTACGGCAAGGGGCTGTCACGCAACCGCGTGATCCCCGTGCACGTGCTGCGCAACTCCCTGATCCCGGTGATCACCAACTCGGCGACGAACTTCGGTGTGCTCCTCGTCGGAGCGACCGTGACGGAGTACATCTTCAACATTCCCGGCGTGGGACAGACCCTGTTCCAGGCGACGTTGAGGCACGAAGGACCGACCATCGTGTCGTTCGTGACGGTATTCGTCATCATCTACGTTCTCGTCAACCTGCTCGTGGACCTGCTCTACGGGCTGCTCGACCCGAGGATCCGCTATGTCAAGTGACCGTCCCACCCATTACGTCGCACCGGTGGTGGCCGAACAGCCGCCGACGGATGCCATCAACGTCAAAGGCAAGCCCGCCAGCCTCTGGCGGGACGCGTGGACCGATCTGCGCCGCCGCCCGTCGTTCTGGATCTCCCTCGGAATCGTCGCGCTCATCCTGCTGATGGCCCTGTGGCCGACGCTCTTCACCCAGACGCCTCCGAACAACCAGTGCGAGCTCGCGAACTCCAACGCGGGGCCGGCCGCCGGACACCCGCTCGGGTACACGTTCCAGGGCTGTGACATCTGGTCTCGGATCGTGTGGGGCTCGCGGACATCCATCAGCGTCGGCCTGCTGGCGACGATCATCAGCTCGACCCTCGGACTGATCATGGGTGCCTTCGCCGGCTACTACGGAGGATGGCTCGACGCCGTGCTCTCCCGCATCGGCGACATCTTCTTCTCGATCCCCTACATCCTCGCGGCGGTCGTCGTGATGACGGTGTTCTCGCAGTACCGCAACGTCTTCACCCTCGCTCTCGCGATCGGTGGATTCGCGTGGGCTGCGACCGCGCGAGTCGTCAGAGCGGAAGTGCTCAGAGTGAAACAGGCGGACTTCGTGATGGCATCGGCCGCGCTCGGCAAGGGGCGCTTCGGCACCCTGATGTCGCACGTGATCCCGAACGCCTTCGCACCGCTGCTCGTCCTGGCGACGCTGGCTCTGGCCGGTGGAATCGTCGCCGAAGCGACACTGAGCTTCCTCGGTGTCGGGCTCGGCAGCGACGTCATGTCCTGGGGCAACGACATCAGCCAGGCGCAGCGCTCCCTGCGCGTCGCGCCGATGGCCCTGATCTATCCGTCGATCGCGCTCACCATCACGGTGCTCGCGTTCATCCTCCTGGGCGAGCTCATCCGAGACGCCCTCGACCCGAGGGCGAGGGCACGCCGATGAACGAATCGACAGCTCCGCTGCTGAGCGTTCGCGATCTCACGGTCGCGTTCGACACGCAGAACGGCACACGACAGGTCCTGCACGGCATCAGCTTCGATGTCATGGCAGGAGAGACGGTCGCGATCGTCGGCGAGTCCGGTTCGGGCAAGTCGACGGCCGCGACATCGATCATCAAGCTCCTCGCGGGCACGGGGCGGATCACCTCCGGCAGCATCACGCTGGAGGGGCAGGAGCTCACCACCCTCTCCGAGCGGGAGATGGAGCGGGTTCGCGGCAAGGCGATCGGCTACGTGCCGCAGGACCCGATGTCGAACCTCAACCCCGTCTGGAGCATCGGCTTCCAGGTGGAGGAGGCGGTTCGTGCGAACGGCCTCGCTCAGGGCCGTGCTGCGGTGCGCGCCCGCGCGATCGAGGTGCTCCAGCAGGCGGGGCTCGCCGACGCGGCCAAGCGGCTGCGTCAGTTCCCCCACCAGTTCTCCGGCGGAATGCGCCAGCGTGCGCTCATCGGAATCGGACTGGCTGCGGACCCGCGGCTCCTGATCGCGGACGAGCCCACGTCGGCGCTCGATGTCACCGTCCAGCGCGTGATCCTCGACCACATGGCGAGCCTGACGCGCGACCGCGGCACCTCGATGCTGCTGATCACCCACGACCTCGGTCTCGCAGCCGAGCGCGCGGAGCGGCTGATCGTGATGCAGAACGGCTCGATCGTGGAGTCGGGTCCGAGCAAGGAGATCCTGCAGAACCCGCAGCATCCGTACACGAAGCGCCTGGTCGCCGCAGCGCCGAGCGTGGCATCGCAGCGCATCCAGGCCGTGGTCGAGGACCGCGGCGTGGAAACGCTCGACGACCTCGCCGATATCCCGCCGACCGTTCGCGTCGCTGCTCTCACGAAGGACTACCGCATCCGCCAGGGTGGTTTCCGCAGTGAGATGTTCCGTGCTGTGGACGACGTGTCGTTCGAGATCCCGCGGGGAAAGACGCTGGCGCTGGTCGGCGAGTCGGGCTCGGGCAAGTCGACCGTCGCGAAGATGGTCCTCAAGCTCGAGGAACCCACGTCGGGAACCATCGAGATCGACGGCATGGACGTGTCCGGATTCTCCCGGGCGCAGTCGTTCGGTCTTCGTCGTCGCATGCAGCCGGTGTTCCAGGATCCGTATGGGTCCCTGGATCCGCTGCGCAACCTCGAGAACACGATCGCGGAGCCGCTCGAGATCCACGGTGTCGGCGATCGTGCGTCGAGGCGCGAGCGCGTGCGCGAGCTGCTCGATCAGGTGTCGTTGCCGCAGGATCTGGCGACGCGCTATCCCAGTGAGCTGTCGGGCGGACAGCGTCAGCGCGTCGCGATCGCGCGCGCGCTGGCACTCAAGCCGGACATCGTGGTGCTGGACGAGGCCGTCTCGGCTCTGGACGTGCTCGTCCAGGCCCAGATCCTCAAGCTGCTGGCCGATCTTCAGACCGAGCTCGGGCTCACCTACCTGTTCATCACGCACGACCTCGCGGTGGTGCGTGTCTCGAGCGACCTGGTCTGCGTCATGGAGCGCGGCCGGATCGTCGAGCAGGGCACGGTCGATGAGACCTTCGCGAACCCGAAGCAGGAGTACACGAGCCGCCTGCTCGAGGCCATCCCCGGTGCGTCGATCCCTCTGGGCGGCCTCTGATCGTGGCGAGGCTGAACTCTCCCGAGGATGAGCGGACTTTCCGCTCGTCCTCGGGCACGGTCGTCATGGTCGTGAGCCTCGCGCTGGCGGTCTTCCTCCTCGGGGACGCCGTCGTGCGGGGCGGATGGACGCAGACACTGCTGCTGGCTCCCTGGGTGCTTCTCGGCCTGTGGATCGTCTACGAGATCAGCTACGTGTCGATGGTCCGCATCCGCGATGACGGGGCGCAGGTGCAGAACATGCTGCGACGGACGGATTTCGGCTGGCACCGGGTTCGAGACATCGATCTCGAGTGGCAGTTGAAGTTCTCCTTCGACGACGACACGGAGCTCACCTGCTGGGGCGGACCGGCGCATGCCCGGCCGAGACGCAGCAAGATGCGCGACGAGGAGACCAGCGTCTCGACCTCGCTGCGCAGCTTCACCGACATCCGAGACCGCTGGCAGGCGGCGGCGGGGCATGGTGCGAGCGCGCCGATCCGCCGTTCCTGGGACACCAGCGCGCTGCTCGCGCTCGGCGTGATCGTCGTTTGGGCGGTTGTCGCCGTACTGATCGTCGCCGCGGGCTGAACGAGTTCTGCCCCCTCGACACATGCGCCCCCTGCCCTCTTCGTGAGGGCAGGGGGCGCATCGTCATGTGCGTCGAGCCCCTTTCCAGAGGTCGAGCCCTTTTCAGGAGTAGGAGAACCAGTAGCCCGGCTGACCGGCGCGATGCACGCACGATCCGACGCTGTAGCCCTCTTGCATGAAGACCCGTCGTTCGGCCTGGCAGTAGGACAGGTCCGTGAACGGGCCGAACCACGTGGCGGCCTGCGCGCCGGCGGCCCCACCGAACACCATGCCTGCGACCAGGACGAAACCTGCGGCTGTTGCGGACAATTTCTTCTTCATCGAATCCCCCCGGATTGTCGTGCCCACGTCGTCGTGGGTACCCGAGCCTAGGGTGGGCGTCACAGCCTGTCAACGCACGGAGGACGGGCTGTGCGCCCGCCCTCCCATGCGATGGCGCTCAGTAGGACTGGAAATACCAGCCGCCGGTTCCCGGGATGCAGGGCGCTGCCTTCCCGCCACCTCGGACGTAGTCGGTGCGATCGGCGTTGCACTGCGCTGCCGACGAGTACGGCCCGAAAACGCTGGCCGACGCGGGCGCCACGCTCAGCAACGTGAGCCCTGCCGCTATCGCGATCGCGGCCCCCGCCTTGGTCATCCGATTCATCTTCATAGGACATCCCTCCGTGTTCCGTCATTGGAAGCACCCAGGCTAGGACATACCCGGCGAGGGGAGGAGAACGTGCCCGGGGTCCAACACTCAGCCGGGCAACCCGAACAGCTCGGGCCAGGTGGCCGCCGCCCACGGATACCCGACGAATGCGGCGGCGTCGATCACGAAGTGCGCCACGAGGAACGGCATCAGTCGGCCCGTGCGCTGGTACAGCCAGCCGAAGAGCAGCCCCATCGCCAGATTCCCGATGAAGGCGGGGTATCCCTGGTAGAGGTGATAGCTCGCGCGGAGGATCGACGTGGAGATGATGATCGCCCACGGACTCCACCCGAGCTGCCGGAGCCGGGTGAAGAGATAGCCGAGCACGACGAACTCCTCCTGCAGGGAGGCTCGGGCGGCGGCCAGCAGCAAGACGGGAACGGTCCACCAGAAAGCGCCCACCCCTGCGGGGTCGATCGCGACCGTGAGCCCGAGGGCGCGGCCGGTGAGGTAGAGGGCGAGTCCAGGGATTCCGATGGCCAGGACGAGGAGCACCCCACGTCCGACATCCTTCGCGATCCCCGTGCCGTCCAGCCCCAGCCGCGCCAGGTGCGGGCGACGCGACTGCCACAGCAGGAAGCACACCAGCAGGACGGGGACGAGGGAGAAGCCGATGGCGAGCACCTGGTAGATGAGGTCGAAGATCTCCCGGTCGCTTCGCGAGGGGTTGAGCGCGGCCACCTGGTCGGCGATGGGGGTCTCGTCGGTGAGCCGGTAGGCGAGCTGCACGATCGCATATACCGCCGACTGGCCGAGGCCCAGCGCGAGGACGATGGCGATCTCCCACCACAGGCGCGCGCGGGAGGGAGCGGGGGAGAGGTCGGGGAGGTCCCACGGAGCCTGCGGTCGGGTCACGATCTCGATGCTACGACCTGCTTTTCAGGAACAAGCCCTGAGCTTGCGTTATCCTGGAACGTCGGCTTCCCGGCGAAACCCCACATCTTTTAGGACACCTGCATGGCGCACGCCCTCCGTTCTGACCTCCGCAACGTCGCGATCGTCGCGCACGTCGACCACGGCAAGACCACTCTCGTCGACGCCATGCTGCGTCAGACGGGCTCCTTCGGCGAACACGCCCACGTCGATGAGCGCGCCATGGATTCGAACGACCTGGAACGTGAGAAGGGCATCACGATCCTCGCCAAGAACACGGCGATCACATACAAGGGCAAGCACGCCCAGGGCAAGGAGATCACGATCAACGTGATCGACACCCCCGGTCACGCCGACTTCGGTGGCGAGGTCGAGCGCGGCCTGTCCATGGTCGACGGTGTCGTGCTGCTGGTCGACGCGAGCGAGGGTCCGCTGCCGCAGACCCGCTTCGTGCTGCGCAAGGCGCTCGAGGCGAAGCTCCCCGTCATCCTCCTGGTCAACAAGACCGACCGTCCTGACGCCCGCATCGCGGAGGTAGAGGAAGAGGCGCACGACCTGCTGCTGGGTCTCGCCTCCGACCTGGTCGACGATGTGCCCGACCTCGATGTCGACGCGCTCCTCGACGTTCCGGTGGTCTACGCCTCCGGTCGTGCCGGTGCGGCATCGCAGAACCGTCCCGCCGACGGCGCGCTGCCGGACAACGACGACCTCGAGCCGCTGTTCGAGGCGATCCTCGAGCACGTTCCCGCTCCGGAGTACGACGACGAGCACCCGCTGCAGGCCTGGGTCACGAACCTCGACTCCAGCCCCTTCCTCGGCCGTCTGGCGCTGCTGCGCGTCTTCAACGGCACGCTGAAGAAGGGCCAGACCGTGGCCTGGGTCCGTTCCGACGGCACGCACCAGAACGCGCGTATCACCGAGCTCCTGAAGACCCGCGCGCTCGAGCGCTACCCCGCCGAGTCCGCCGGTCCCGGCGACATCGTCGCCATCGCCGGCTTCGAGAACATCACGATCGGCGAGACCATCGCCGACCCCGAGGACGTGCGCCCGCTGCCGGCCATCACGGTCGACGACCCCGCCATCTCGATGACGATCGGCACCAACACCTCGCCCCTCATGGGCAAGGTCAAGGGGCACAAGCTCACTGCTCGCATGGTCAAGGACCGTCTCGACAAGGAGCTCATCGGAAACGTCTCGCTCAAGGTCGTCGACATCGGGCGTCCGGATGCGTGGGAGGTGCAGGGCCGTGGAGAGCTGGCCCTCGCCATCCTCGTCGAGAACATGCGTCGCGAAGGTTTCGAGCTCACCGTCGGCAAGCC
>NZ_DFQP01000047.1:12508-16958 GCF_002377845.1 Microbacterium sp. UBA3486 | reverse complement strand
GGCCAGGCGGTCGAGCGAGGCGAGCGCCTCGTCGGGCTCGTCCGTGAAGGGCGCGGGCTGCGGCCCGGTCCGTCCCGTGAGCACGTGCCGAGTGGTCAGCGCGTCGCCGACGAACACCGCGTCGACGGCCGGCACGTGCACCGCGATGCTCCCCGGCGAGTGGCCGGGCATCCCGATGACGACCGGAGCACCGGGCAGATCCAGCACGTCGCCGTCGCCGACGTCCGTGACGACCGACACGTGATGTGTGCGCAGGGCGTTCTTGCGCAGGCCGTAGGCGAAGAAGCCGAGCGTGGGCCCGATCTTCGCCGGCCCCATCGCGGTCTTCGGCTTCTCCCCGGTGCGCACACGATGGCTGTCGGCCGCATGGATGAACACCGGCACTCCCGCCTCTGTGCGCAGCCGCTCGGCGAAGCCGATGTGATCGCCGTCGCCGTGGGTGAGGACGAGTCCGCGGATGTCGGACAGCGGGCGACCGAGCGCGGCGAGTTCACGCTGCAGATCGTGCCAGTGCCCTGGCAGCCCCGCGTCGATCAGGGTGATGCCCTCGGGCAGGTCGATCAGGTACGAGGCGACGATGTCGTTGCCGAGGCGGTGCAGGTGCGGTGCGAGCTTCATGGCGGATCCTCTCGGGATGATTGCGATGGCTACGTTACGTAGCTATCATGGCTATTGTCAATAGCCATCCAGGGAGGATCCGATGCCGACACCGGAACGCACGTCCACCGACGAGATCGTCGCGGCCGGACGGGAGATCCTCGAGGTCGCGGGACCTTCGGGCCTCACGATGCAGGCGGTCGCGAACAGGGTGGGCGTCCGCGCCCCCTCGCTCTACAAGCGGGTGCGGGACCGGGATGCTCTGCACGCCGCCGTCGCCACCGCGTCGATCGATGCGCTCACCGCGCGGCTCGAAGCCGCGGGTGACGACATCGGTGCGCTCGCTCATGCCTACCGCGACTTCGCGCACGCACATCCGGAGGGCTTCCGGATCATGTTCACGATCGCGGCTCCGCATGACGCGCTGGAACGTTCGGCGGCACCCCTCATGCGCGCCGCCGCCTCCCTGGTCGGTGACGACGACGCGCTCGACGCCGCCCGTCTGTTCACCGCCTGGGCGACCGGCTTCCTGCAGATGGAGCTGTCCGGAGCGTTCCGACTCGGCGGTGACGTCGACCGCGCTTTCGAGTACGGCCTGCGTCGACTCATCGCCGGGATGGGCGGCTGAATCGTCACGGGTTCGATCACCGTCGCGCACCGGCATCCGCATCCGGACTCGCGCACCGCGGGCCGCCGGGCTACTTCATCGTGTCGAGGATGCCGACGAGGTCTTCGAACGTGGTGAGGGGATTCAGGATGGCGAAGCGTGTGTTCGGACGCCCGGCATGGGAGCTGGGGACCACGAACGCCCGCTGCGAGTCGAGCAGGGCCGCCGACCATCGGTCGTAGTCGGCACGCCCCCAACCGTCGCGCTCGAACACCACGATCGACAGCTGCGGGTCTCGCACCAGACGCAGCTCCGGACGTCGGGCGATCTCCGCGGCGATCCGTCGCGTCAGCGCGAGTCCGGCACTCACCGCCTCACGATAGGCCGTGACCCCATAGGTCGCGACCGAGAACCACATGGGCAGGCCGCGCGGGCGACGCGTCAGCTGGATGGAGTAGTCCGAGGGGCTGAACTCGTCGACGTCGGTGAGGATGTCGAGGTATTCGGCGTGCTGCGTGTGCGCCCGGCGCCCGCTGTCGGGGTCGCGGTAGATCAGCGCGCAGCAGTCGAACGGTGCGAACAGCCATTTGTGCGGATCGACGATGACCGAGTCGGCGTGCTCGACGCCGGCGAAGATGTGCCGCGCTTCCGGCGCCAGCATCGCGGTGAGACCGTAGGCACCGTCGATATGCAGCCAGAAATCGAACTCGTCCTTGAGCGCCGCGATCCCCTCGATGTCGTCGACGATGCCGAAGTTGGTCGAGCCGCCGGTCGCGACGACCGCACAGATCTCGTCACCGTGCGCGAGGAGGGCTTCGCGCACGCCCTCCGCACGCAGCACGCCGTCGTCGCCCGCAGGAACCAGCAGCACGTCGGCATCCATCACCTTCGCGGCCGACTTGTTCGAGGAGTGCGCCTCGACGCTGCACAGGATCTTCCATCGGGTCGGCAGCTCCTTGCCGGCCGCGATCAGCCGCGCCTTCGCCGCCTCGCGCGCGGCGACCAGTGCCGAGAGGTTGCCGATCGTGCCGCCCTGCACGAACACTCCGCCCGCGGTCTCGGGCAGCCCGAACTCGCTCGCGAGCCACGACAGCACCTCGTTCTCGGCGTGCACGGCCCCCGCGCCCTCGAGCCAGCTGCCGCCGTAGAGCCCGGATGCCGACACGACGAGGTCGAACGCGATCGCCGCCATGGTCGGCGCTGTCGGGATGAACGACAGATACAGCGGGTGGCTCGTGGTCAGGCACGCCGGGGCGAGGACGTGCTCGAACACGCTGAGGGCCCGCGCGGCCCCGAGTCCCGCATCGGTGATCGTGGGCCCGACGAGGCGGTTCAGCTCGGCCTCGGACTGAGGCTTGTCGAGCGGCACGTCGGCAGCGAGCATGCGACGACGCGAGTAGTCGAGCACGGCGTCGACGATCGCCGTCGATTCGGGCGAGGCCGCGTGCATGCGCACAGCATCCATGGGCGTTCCTTTACTTGTCATCAGATCGGGAGTCGGCAGATCGGGAGTCGGCAGATCGGGTGTCGGGCGGTGCGGTGTCGAGCGGTGCGGTGTCGAGCACGGCCGACAGTGCACGCCTGGCCAGGTCGGCGCGGTCGCGGGGCGCCCACTTCACGAGGGAGTGCGCGTTCATTCCGTCGACCATCGCGAGCAGCAGCCACGCGGCCATGTCGGCGCGGCCGGCCGCGATCGCATCGGTCGCCGCGGCCCGGGCGAAGATCTGCTCCAGCGCGCTCTGCCACGCGTCCATCTCCTGCCGCACGCGGGCGGCGAGCGCCTCGTTGCGAGCACCGAGCGCCCACGCCTGCACCCAGATCAGGGTGACGTCGTCGCGGTCGGCGTCGAGGAGTGTCTCGATCAGGCGCAGCAGACCGGCCCGTAGCGCGGCGGGGCCGTCGGCGCCATCGAACGCGGCGATCACCTCGTCGCGCTCAGCCGCCACGATCAGCCCGAACACATCGGCGACGAACGCGTCCATCCCCGGCCGGTAGTGCGCCACGAGCGCCGGAGTCACCCCGACGCGAGCGGCGACCGCCCGCACGGTGAGGCTCTCGAGACCACTCTCGCGCGCAAGGCCGATCGCGCCGTCGAGGATCGAGTGATCGCGCTCCTCCGGCGACATCCGGCGAGCGCCCGCACCTGTTGACGTGGTCTTCATCAGGGGTTACCGTAACACCTGTTGATCGCATGTTCAATAGAAGAACCGGCAGCAGCGAGGAGATCACGATGAGCTGGCGCATGCCCACCGAGACCGCACGTCACGAGCGCACCTGGATGGCGTTCCCTGCAGAGGGCGAGACCCTCGGCGACACCGACACGGCGCGCGAAGAGGGCTACGCCACCTGGACCGCCGTCGCCCATGCGGTCGCAGAATTCGAGCCCGTGTCGATGCTGGTCGACCCGAGCGAGGTCGGCAGGGCCCGGCGCATGCTCAGCAGCAGCATCGAGATCGTCGAAGCGCCGGTCGACGAGTTCTGGATGCGCGATTCCGGGCCGACGTTCGTGGTCGACGACGACCGGCCGGGAGTGCTCGGTGCGGTCGACTGGATCTTCAACGGCTGGGGTGCGCCGGAATGGGCCGAGTGGCGCAAGGCCGCGCAGCACGCGCGCATCGTCGCCGGCGCCGTCGGGGCGGAGCTCGTGAGCTCCACACTCGTGAACGAGGGCGGCGGCATCCACGTCGACGGCGAGGGCACCGTGCTCCTCACCGAGACCGTGCAGCTCGACCCTCGGCGCAACCCCTACGCCGACAAGCAGCGGATCGAGGCCGAGATGGCCCGCACGATCGGCACGACCACGGCGATCTGGCTGCCCCGTGGGCTCACTCGCGACTACGACGACTTCGGTACCAACGGCCACGTCGACATCGTCGCCACCATCGTCTCACCCGGGCGGCTGCTGCTGCACGATCAGCAGAACCCCGACCACCCCGACCACGCGGTCACGCGCGAGCTGCGCGACCTGCTCGCGGAGCAGACGGATGCCGCCGGCCGCCGCTTCGAGGTGATCGGGCTGCCCGCGCCGTCGACGCTCGCGGACGATGAGGGCCCTGTCGACTGGAGCTACGTGAACCACCTCGTCACGAACGGCGGCGTGGTGGCCTGCGGCTTCGGCGACGAGAAGGCCGATGCCGCGGCGCGCGAGATCCTCGCCGACGCCTACCCCGGACGCCGGGTCGTCACGGTGGATGCGCGCCCGCTGTTCGACCGCGGCGGAGGGATCCACTGCATCACCCAGCAGCA
>NZ_DFQP01000047.1:0-12452 GCF_002377845.1 Microbacterium sp. UBA3486 | reverse complement strand
CACTGCATCACCCAGCAGCAGCCCGCCCTCGACGGAAGCCACTGATGTTCGACGTGGTGGAGGCATCCATCGCCGAGCTGCGGCGCGCCCTCGAGACCGGCGAGACGACCGCGGTCGAACTCATCGACGCCTACCTCGCGCGCATCGCCGCCTTCGACGCCCCCGGCACGGCTACGGCGCTGAACGCCGTCGTCGTCGCCAACCCGGAGGCCCGTGCCGAGGCGGCGGCATCGGATGCTCGTCGCGCGCGCGGCGAGGCCCTCGGGCCCCTCGACGGCATCCCCTACACAGCGAAGGACAGCTACCTCGTGCGCGGCCTCACCGCCGCGGCGGGGAGTCCCGCTTTCGCAGAGCTCGTGGCCCAGAGCGATGCCTTCACGATCGAGCGACTGCGTGCGGGCGGGGCCGTCTGCCTCGGGCTCACGAACATGCCTCCGATGGCGAACGGCGGCATGCAGCGTGGCGTCTACGGTCGCGCGGAGAGTCCGTACAACGCGGCCTTCCTCACAGCGCCCTTCGCCTCCGGCTCGTCGAACGGCTCCGGCACGGCGACGGCGGCGAGTTTCGCCGCTTTCGGCCTCGGCGAGGAGACCTGGTCGAGCGGCCGGGGCCCGGCGACCAACAACGCGCTGTGTGCCTACACGCCCTCACGCGGCGTGATCTCGACCCGCGGGAACTGGCCTCTCGTGCCGACCATGGACGTCGTGGTGCCGCACACCCGCTCGATGGCCGATCTGCTCGAGGTGCTCGACGTGATCGTCGCCGACGACGCCGAGACCCGCGGCGACTTCTGGCGGGCGCAGCCGTGGGTCGAGCTGCCCGCCGCATCCGCCGTCCGCCCGGAGTCGTATCGCGCCCTCGCCGCGGACACGGCGCGCACGCTCGTCGGTGCACGCATCGGTATCCCCCGCATGTACATCAATGCGGACCCGGATGCCGGCAGCACCGAGAGCCCGGGCATCGGCGGCCCCACCGGCCGGCGCATCGACACACGGGCGAGCATCATCGCGCGCTGGGAGGCCGCCCGCCGCGACCTCACCGCTGCCGGAGCGACAGTGATCGAGGTCGACTTCCCCGTGGTGTCGAACTACGAGAGAGACCGTCCGGGCGCGCACACCATCGCGACTCGCGGCCTGGTGTCACCCGAGTACCTGCACCGCGAGATCGTCGACCTCTCGGCGTGGGCGTGGGAGGACTTCCTGCAGGCGAACGGCGACCCGGGCCTGCGCTCGCTCGCCGACGTCGACGGCGCCAGGATCTTCCCGCATCCGGAGGGCGCGCTTCCCGACCGTTACACCGGGTTCGACGACGATATCGCCGAGTATCCGGACTGGGTGCGCCACCATCCCGACGTCTCGTACAGGGACATGCCCGAGCTCGAAGACGGGCTGCGCGGCCTGGAGGAGACCCGCCGCCGTGACCTCGAGGTGTGGATGGATGTGCTGCGGCTCGACGCCGTGGTCTTCCCCGCGGTCGCCGACGTGGGGCCGGCCGACATGGACGTGAACCCGGAATCCGCCGACCTCGGCTGGCGCAACGGCGTGTGGATCGCGAACGGCAACCTCGCGATACGTCACCTCGGCATCCCGACCGTCACCGTGCCGATGGGACTGATGAGCGACATCGACATGCCGATCGGGCTGACATTCGCGGGACGGGCGTACGACGACACGCGACTGCTGCGTTTCGCCTCGGCATTCGAAGCGGCAGGCGGCCCTGGCACGCGTCGCACGCCGCCGACGCGCACCCCCGCGCTCTGAGCGATCATCCGGGTTCGGGCCCTAGGTTGATCGCATGGACAACGGCGCGATCTTCTATGTGCTGGTCTTCGGGCCGATGCTGCCTCTGGTCGTCGTGGTCGCCGCCGTGGTCCTGTTCGGCGCGGGGTTCGCGATCCATGCCCTGACCGGTGCGGCGATCAGCTCGGTCGCAGAGATGACGCGCGCGCGTCGCGAGAAGACATACGTGAGGAAGCATCAGCGTGACATAACACTCCTGTGACGCTCGCCACGATAGTGATATGTTCGGCGCATGCACAGCGAGAACGAACGCGCCCTCGAATCCGGTATCGTCACCGACCTCTCGGGGCGGATGACCTACGGCTCGTACCTGGCGCTCGACCAGCTGCTCACCGCGCAGCACCCGGTGAGCGCACCGCAGCACCACGACGAGATGCTGTTCATCATCCAGCACCAGACCACCGAGCTGTGGCTCAAGCAGCTGCTGCATGAGCTGTCCTCCGCTCGCGAGCTGCTCGCCCACGACGACCTGCGCGAGGCCCTGAAGCGCATCGCCAGGGTCAAGCGCATCCAAGACGTGATGACACAGCAGTGGTCGGTGCTCGCCACGCTCACCCCCACCGAGTACGCCCAGTTCCGCGGGGCACTGGGCAACTCGTCGGGCTTCCAGTCCGTGCAGTACCGGGCGGTGGAGTTCGCCCTCGGCAACAAGAACGCGAAGATGCTGAGCGTCTTCGCCGACCACCCCGCCAATCTCGCTCTGCTCACCGCCGAGTGGGAGAAGCCGACGCTGTACGACGAATTCCTGCGTTTCGCCGCCCGCCGTGGGCTGCCGATCCCGAGCTCGATCCTCCAGCGCGACGTGCGCGAGCCGTACCGGGAGACCCCGGAGCTGGTGCCGGCGATCCGCGAGATCTACCAGGATCCGAGCCGGTACTGGGACCTGTACGAGGCGTGCGAAGACCTGGTCGACCTCGAGGACAACTTCCAGTTCTGGCGCTTCCGGCACCTCAAGACCGTCGCCCGGACCATCGGAATGAAGGTCGGCACCGGTGGCTCCAGCGGGGTCGGATTCCTGCAGCGCGCGCTGGACCTGACGTTCTTCCCCGAGCTCTACACCGTGCGCACCGAGATCGGCAGCTGATGAAGGCCGCGACGTTCTTCGACGGGACCGCATGGCGCGAGGGCGTCGTCGAGCTCGCCGACGGGCGCGTGCGGCTGCGCGATGAGCGCCCCACCCCCGACCTCCCCCGCATCCGCGGCGCCATCACCGGCGGATTCACCGACCACCACGTGCACCTGCAGCTCGTCGAGCACGGCCTGCTGGCAGCGTCGCGCCTCGGCCGCGTGATCGACCTCGGCGGCAACCCTCAGGTGCTGAGCCGGCTCGCCGTGCAGGCGGTCGCGATCGACTACGCCGGCGCTTTCCTGACCGCTCCGGGCGGTTACCCCTCCGACCGCGACTGGGCACCGGAGGGCTCCGTCCGCGAGATCACCGACACGGATTCCGCTGCCACCGCGGTCGCCGGGATGGCGGCGGCCGGAGCCACCCGTGTCAAGGTCACCAGCAACAGCACCGCAGGACCGGTGCTCTCCGACGACCTCTTCCGCGCGATCGTGCGGGCGGCCGACGAGCACGGCCTCGCGGTCGTCGCGCATGCCGAAGGGGCGGGCGAAGCGCAGCGCGTCGTGCGTCTCGGAGCCTCCCACCTGGCCCATGCCCCGTTCACGGAGCGCCTCGACGACGCGGAGATCGTGCGCCAGGCGGCCTCGGCCTCGTGGATCTCGACGCTCGCGATCCACCAAGACTCCGAGCGCGCGATCGCGATCGACAACGTGCGCCGCTTCCACGCCGCAGGCGGGACCGTGCTCTACGGCACCGATCTGGGCAACGGGCCGATGCCGGTCGACCTGAACCCGCGCGAGATCGCCGCCCTCCGCGAAGCCGGGCTCGACGACGCTGCCCTCCTGCGCGCACTCGCGCCCGGGGATCCGTTCGACCCCACCTCCGTGCTCCTCCTCTCGGGAGGACCAGCCTCGACCGCCGATCCGCTCGACGCCCGCCCCCTCACCCCCGCAGATCTGAAGGTGTGACATGACCACGACATCCGACCCCTCGCTCCTCGCGCACGCCCGCGCTCTCGACGCCGCCGATCCGCTGCGCGCCCACCTCGACGCGTTCGCCGAAGCCCCGGGCGTCACGGCCTACCTCGACGGCAACTCCCTCGGCCGACCGCTGCGCGACATGCCCGACAAGCTCGCCGCGTTCGTGCGCGACGACTGGGGAACACGGCTGATCCGCTCCTGGGACGAGCAGTGGATGGCGCTGCCGATGGAGCTCGGTGACCGCATCGGGCGGGTGGCGCTCGGTGCCGCTGCCGGGCAGACGGTCGTCGCCGATTCGACCAGCGTGCTCATCTACAAGCTCATGCGCGCCGCCGCGAGCGCCGATCCCACCCGCACCGAACTCGTGATCGAGGCCGGCAACTTCCCCACCGACCGGTTCCTCGCCGAGGGGGTGGCCGTCGAGACCGGGATGACTCTGCGCTGGCTCGAACCCGACCCGGTGTACGGGGTGACCGTCGCCGACGTCGAGGCCGTCGTCTCCGCACGCACCGCGCTGGTGTCGCTGAGCCATGTCGACTACCGCTCGGGCGCCCTGGCCGACATGCCGGGCATCACGGCTGCCGCGCATGAGGCCGGAGCACTGATGATGTGGGATCTGTGCCACTCCGCCGGCGTGGTCCCGATGCAGCTCGACGAGTGGGGTGTCGACATGGCCGTCGGCTGCACCTACAAGTACTTGAACGGCGGGCCGGGCTCCCCCGCCTTCGCCTACCTCCGCCACGGACTGCAGGGGGTGCTGCGCCAGCCGATCCAGGGCTGGTGGAGCGCGGCCGACATCTTCGCGATGGGGCCGGAGTACGTGCCATCGGGCGACATCCGCCAACTGCTCAGCGGCACGCCGCCGGTGACCTCGATGCTCGCGATGCAAGGCATGCTCGACCTCATCGAGCAGTCCACGGTCGAGGGAGTGCGGGCGAAGTCGCAGTCGCTGACCGATCTTGCGGTGCAGGCCTACGACGAGCTGCTCGCCCCTCTCGGCGTGCGACTGCTCAGCCCCCGCGACGCCGGGGTGCGCGGCGGTCATGTGACGATCGGCCACCCCGACTTCCGTGAGGTCACGCGGCGCCTGTGGGCGGACGGCATCATCCCCGACTTCCGGTTCCCGGATGGCATCCGCCTCGGCCTCTCCCCGCTCAGCACTTCGCACGTCGAGACGGTGACCGGCGTTCTCGCGGTGCGCGACGCGTTGGAGTCCGGTGATCTCTGACCCCGCCGTCGCACCCGTGCTCGACGACATCGATGCGCGCCCCGGCAGCACCGCCTCGCTGCTGCGGACGTTCATCGGCGTCTTTCTGCGCCCGCTCGGCGGATGGATCTCGACGGCCGACCTGGTCGCCTTCGCCGGCGACCTGGGCATCGAAGCGGCACAGGCACGCACGGGTGTCGCCCGCCTCAAGCAGAAGGGCCTGCTGCTCGCCTCGCGCGAAGAGCAGATCGGCTATCGCCTCAATCCCGCAGCCACCGGGATGCTGGAACGTGGGGATCGACGCATCTTCGAGATGCGGGAGATGACGGATGCCGACACCTGGTGCCTGGTGTCGTTCTCGATCCCCGAGAGCGCACGGAGCGTACGCCACCAGTTGCGTCGACGGCTGCAGTGGATCGGCGCGGGTGTCGTATCGCCGGCGCTGTGGATCTGTCCCGGCCACCTTCAGGCGGAGGTTGAGCAGATCCTCCAGGAACTCGACGTGCGCGGCTGGGCGACGCTGTTCCCGACATCCGTGCCCGTCCCCGCCGGCACGCTGATCGAGGCCGCGGCGCAGTGGTGGGACCTGGAGGCGCTGCGCGGCGAGCATCTCTCTTTCCAGGGCGCGCTCGCGACGCTGCCCGCCGAGCCGTTCGCCGCGTACGTGCAGCTGATCGACCGTTGGCGGGTGCTGCCGTACACCGACCCGGGGCTTCCCCCCTCGATGCTGCCGACCGATTGGCCCGGTCGTCGCAGCTTCGACGAGTTCGCCCGTCGGTCGGCGGAGCTGGCCGCACCCGCCTGGGCGCATGTGCGCGCCCGGATCACCTAGCCCACCTGCCCCGCGACCTCGGCGAGGAAACCGGCCACGTGCTCCTGCAGTCGCAGGATGCGCAGGTCGCGCGCGAACTCGCGGTCGAACCCCTGGTAGGCCAGGGGCGGCAGGATGCGGACATTGTGGTTGCAGCCGAACTCGGCGCAGGTGAGCACGCCCACGCTGTCGCCCTTGCGTCCGGCCGGCCCGGCCTTGCGCGCCACGTACAGCTGCACGTCGTTGCGGAGCGTGACGTCTTCGCACCATGAGCATTGCGCCCGCGCGATCACGCGCTGTTCGGCGCGCTGCAGGAAGACGCCGACCGGTACGTCGTCGATCCAGCTGACGACGTAGGCCCGGCGGGGCATCTTCGGGTCAGCCCAGCCGAGGAAGTCGAGGCGATCGAAGTCGATCTCGGCGAAGCCGTGCGGCAGGGTCAGGTCGGAGACCTCCTTGCGGGAGGCGTTGAGGAAGGAGGCGCGGATGGCGCGCTCGTCGATGGGACGCATGAGAATGAGTGCTTTCGAGGTGGTCGCCGGGGAGGCGAGTCGATGGGAGGAAGGTCCCGGCTGCGGATGCCGGGTACGTCACGACACCGGGGACGGGGGTTCCGCCTCCGGTGGGTCCTCAGCCTCTGTCTGCGGCGCGGAAGGCGCCTGCAGCTCCGCTCTGCGCCCCGAGGGCGCTCATCGACGACAGCACCCGGCGAGCTTACACCCGTTTGTTTCACTCCGTGTCGGTCCGCCTGGGCACAGCGCGACGGGCGTCTTAGTCTTTCCGGAACGTCCGACCAGAAGGAGACCACCGTGTCCACGCCGCTGAACCGCCTTTCGCCCCTCCCGGTGCGTGAGCGTGCGGCGTGCATGTGCAGCCACGGCGGCCGGTGCTCCTCCTTCGCTCCCGGCCATGCCCTGCACCTCATCCAGGCGCGCATCGCCTCGGCCACGCCCGCGGAGTGGGTGGACGCCCTGGTCGAGTCTGCCGACGCGGTATCGGGAGACCTCGTGGTGCGCACACTCGACGGCGAAGCGCACGATCTGTGGAACGGCTCCGGCGCCGCGCTCGAAGCCGCTCCGGGCACCCCCGTCGCACTCCACGCGCGCTACGGCGTGCTGGCCGTCGGCGGCACGCCGTTCAACGTCGCAGCCGTCTGATCGCTCCCTGAGCCCGACGCCGGTTCAGGCGTTCCGGTTCAGGCGCTCGCCATCAGCATGTCCTTCATGGCGGTGCAGGCATCCATGCAGGCCTGGCACGCCTGAGCGCACATCCGGCAGACGTCGCTCTCGTCGGCATGCCGCGCGCACGCGTCCATGCACGTCCTGCACATCGCGATGCAGGCGTTCAGCATCGCCATCATCGACGCCGGGGTCATGCCCTGCATCCGCATCATCGACCGCATCATGGTGTTGCACATGTCGGCGCCGTTCATGCACGCCGGTGAACAGTCCATCATCTGCGTCGAGCACACCGTGCAGGCCTGCTCGCAGGCGGCGCACGCATCCATGCACGCCTGCATGACGGCCATGTCCATCATCTGCATGTCGGGCATCGACTCCATGTTCTTCGACATGGCGCCCATCATCATCGAGTCCATCGCACACCGCTTCCTTGGTCGAGGTCCGCGGGCAGGACCACCCGCCTGGCGCCAGGCTAGTCCTTCCCGGTGCATGAGTCGATGGGCGCCGAACGTTGTCATGGTGCGAGCCGATTGTCAATCCCGTGGCCGCTTCTCCGCAGGAGTGAGAGTGTCGGAAGCAATCGATCCGCCTACGAGAGGAGCCGCACATGAGTGCCGCAGACGACATCAAGAACGCCGCCGAGAAGGCCGCCGGAAAGGTCAAGGAAGGCGTCGGAAAGCTCACCGACAACGAGAAGCTCGAAGCCGAGGGCAAGGCGGATCAGGTCAAGGCCTCCGCCAAGCAGGCCGGCGAGAACGTGAAGGACGCCGCGGGCAAGGCCGGCGACAGCGTCCGGGACGCGTTCGAGAAGTAAGACGCCCCACACACCGAAGAGGTGAGGCCCGCCGAACGGCGGGCCTCACCTCGATGGGTCAGACGTGTGGAGTCGTCAGACCTTGCGGCTGCCGCTGATCGCTCGGATCAACCAGGCGATCACAGCGATCGCGAGGAGGACGAGCCCGACCCACAGGAGGAACTGGAGCGACTGCACCAGTCCTCCGGTGATCGCAAGGATCACTGCGACGACGATGACGATGATCAGGAGGATGTTCATCGGTCTTTCCCTTCTTTCGGCAGGCGCGAACGCCCGACTGTGGTGCCTCCACGCTAGCCGTGGGAAGCGTTATGCCCGAGGGGGTTGACTTACCCCCTCCGAGTGCGCGAAGGAGACGAGCACATGCCAGGAAGACGCGACAACTCGCTGAAGGATCCCGAGCTGTACGAAGAGCTGAGGAAAGACGGCGCCTCGAAGGAGAAGGCCGCGCGCATCTCGAACGCCGCGGCGAAAGAGGGGCGCAGTGCCGTGGGGCGCCGCGGCGGCGAACACGGAGACTACGAGGATTGGACCGTGCCGGAGCTGCGCGCGCGTGCGAAGGAACTCGGTCTGACCGGCTACAGCGGCAAGCGGAAATCCGAGTTGATCTCCGCGCTCAGGAATCACTGAGGCCGCGGATGGCGCGCTTCGGCATCGAGGAGGAGTTCCTCTTCCTCGATGCGCACTCGCTGGTGCCCGTGACGCTCACCGCCGGCACTCGCGAGCGCATCACGCGCCTCAAGACGGGCGGAGAGGTGACGAGAGAGTACCTGACCTCGCAGATCGAGTGCCTCACCGAGCCGGTCGCGACCGCGACGGACGCCGAAGCGCAGCTGACCCATCTGCGCGGCCTCATCGGATGGCACGCCCAGGATCAGCATGCCATCGCCGCCGGCACCGGCACCCCGTTCGCCTCGACCCGGTCCTCCGCCGTATCGCCCTCGCCGCACTACGACGACGTCGCGTCGCAGCTCGGACATCTCACGCGCGACCACGAGGTCAACGGGCTGCACGTGCACGTCGAGGTCACCGACGACGAGGAGCGGGTCCGCGCCCTGAACCGGGTGCGCGGCTGGCTCCCCGTGCTGCTGGCGCTCACCGGGAACAGCCCGTTCGTGAACGGACGGGATTCCGACTTCGCCAGTTGGCGCAGCATCCTGATCCGTCGGCTGCCGTCGTCATGGGCCCCGCCATACTTCCGCGATTACGACGACTATCGCTCGGGTGTGCAGCGTCTCATCGACGTCGGCGCGCTCACCGATGCGGCGTCGCTTTCATGGTCGGCCCGGATATCGGAGCGGTACCCGACCGTCGAGGTCCGGGTCTTCGACGCCCAGCTGACGGCCGAGGACTCGGTGTCCGCCGCGCTCCTCTCCCGCGCACTCGTGCTCACCACCGATCTGCCGCTCGCCGACATCGGTGTCGACGGCATCGACGCCTCTCTGTGGACGGCGGCCCGTCGAGGGATGGACGCACGCCTGCTCGATCCGACGACCGGCGAGGCCGAAGACGCCTGGAAGCTCGCCGACCGCATGCTGTCCGCGATCGCTCCCACGCTCCGCGAACTCGGCGACGAGGATCGGGTCCGCGATGGCATCGATCGGCTGCGCACCGACGGGTCCGGTGCGCAGCGCCAGCGCCGCGCCGTCGCCGAGGGCGGGACGCGTGCCCTCGGCGATCTTCTCCGCGCAGGGACAGCCGCACCGCTTCCCGCCCCCGCAGAGCAGCCTGCCTGATCTTCACCGGCCCCGACGTCCGACGACGGCGGTATGGTCGGCCTGTGGCCTCCTTCGCCCCGCTCCAGCGCCTCGTGATCTCGATCGCGGTGCTCGCGTCGTTCGTGACGTTCCTCGACGGCACGGTCGTCAACGTGGCGCTGCCCGCGATCAGTCGCGAGCTCGGAGGCGGCATCACCACCCAGCAGTGGGTCGTCGACGCCTATCTGATCACTCTGAGTGCCCTGATCCTGCTGGCCGGATCGGTGTCGGATGCCTACGGCCGGGTGCTGGTGATGCGTGTCGGGCTGATCGCGTTCGGCGTGGCATCCATCGCCGTGGCCGCGGCATTCGATCCACTCGTCCTGATCATCGCCAGGGCCGCGCAGGGGGCCGCCGGTGCGCTGCTGGTGCCGAGCTCGCTCGCACTGATCACCGCGACCATGCGCTCCGACGTGCAGTCGAGGGCGATCGGCGTCTGGACGGCGTTCACCACGGGAGCACAGCTGGTCGGTCCACTGCTGGGCGGATTGTTCGTCGACTACCTGTCCTGGCGCTTCGTCTTCCTCATCAACGTGATCCCGATCGGCATCACTCTCCTCCTGCTCTCCCGTCTTCGTCTGCCCGAGCATCCCCGTGGCATCACGGTCGACTGGTGGAGCGGGGCGCTGTGCGCGGTCGGACTCGGCGCCGTGGTCTTCGCACTCATCGAACAGCCGAATCTGGGGTGGCAGTCGCCCGCGATCTGGATTCCGGCCGTGGCCGGCGCCGCCCTGTTCGCCCTGTTCCTGTGGCGTCAGCAGCACTCGGCGTCGCCCCTCATGCCCCTGTGGTTGTTCCGGGTGCGCGACTTCGGCTGGGGCAACCTCGCCACGTTCTTCGTGTATGCGGCTCTGTCGCTCAACGGCTTCGTGGTCGGCGTCTACCTGCAGCAGGGGGCGGGCCTCAGCGCGACCGCCGCGGGACTGGCCAGCCTGCCCATGACCATCCTGATGATCCTCGTCAGCTCGCGCGCGGGCCAGTGGGCCGGCCGGTGGGGACCGCGCATCTTCATGACGGTCGGACCGCTGCTCATGGCCGTCGGCGCCCTCATGCTGCTCCTCGTCTCGGCCGACTTCGACTACTGGTGGCAGGTGCTGCCGGCGATGATCGTGATGGGCCTCGGGCTCTCGCTCACGGTCGCTCCGCTCACGGCCGCGATCCTCGGAGCGATCGACGAGAACCACTCGGGTATCGCCTCCGCCGTCAACAACGCCGTCTCGCGTGTCGCCGGGCTGCTCGTGGTGGCGATGCTGTCGACGATCGTCGGCGGTGCGCTCGACCTCGACGGGTTCCACAGCGCGGCATGGGTCACGGCGACGCTGCTCGTGATCGGCGGCGTGGTGTCGTGGATCGGCATCCGCCGCAATCCGGCCGAACCGACACCGGCCGACGCCGCCGCGACCGGCCCCGTGCCGCGATGACCGTGGCCGCACTCGCGCGAGGCCGATGGGCCGGTCTGATCGTCGTCGGAGCGCTCGCGCTGACGGCCTGCTCCCCCGCGCCCGCGCATTCACCTTCGTCGGGCGTCACACTTCCGCCCTCCGGCGCGGTGCCCGACTACCAGCTGGGCGGAGCCTACGCACCGGACCCCGAGGTCGGCATCGTCGGGCGGGACCGGAGCGCCGAGCCCGTACCCGGCGTGTACTCGATCTGCTACGTGAACGGCTTCCAGACGCAGCCGGGCGAACTCGCAGACTGGCCGCGCGATCTGCTGCTCCAGCGCGGGGGCGAGGTCGTGTTCGATCCGGACTGGCCGGACGAGGGGCTGCTCGACACCTCGACCGCGGAGCATCGAGACAGGATTTCCGAGACGGTGAAGCCCTGGATCGACGACTGCGCGGGTGCCGGCTTCGACGCGGTGGAATTCGACAACCTCGACTCGTACTCACGGTCCGATGGTTCCCTCTCGTTCGACGACAACCTGGCACTGGCCTCGCTCCTCGTCGATGCCGCCCACACCGCGGGGCTCGCCGCCGGGCAGAAGAACGCCGCCGAGGACGCGGCTCCGCTCCGCGCGCGGGCCGATTTCGACTTCGCCGTCACCGAGGAATGCGCCGCGTACGAGGAGTGCGAGGCCTACACGTCGGTTTACGGCGACCACGTCATCGACATCGAGTACGCCGACGAGCTCCCGCGGTCCTTCGCCGAGATGTGCGACGACGACGCCTCTCCCGCCGCGATGGTGCTCCGCGACCGCGACCTCGTCACCCCGGACGACGGCGCCTACGTGTTCGAGACCTGCGGCTGAGCGATCCGGCTGCTCAAAGACCGTCGTCTTCGTGCCAGTGCTCCTGCCAGCGCCAGTCGATCGGCTCGGATGCCCGCTGATAGCGGATGTCGGTGGAGAGACGGATACGCCCCTGCGGGTCGACGTTGTCGGTGCTGGCGTGCACCACGTACGACGAATGGACCATCACGTCGCCGGCCCGGTAATCGGCGAGCAGCCACCGCGCATCGTGCGCCTCGGCGAGAGCGGGGAGGTCGGCCGTGATCGACGCAGCCGGAGGCCTGTCACCGCGCTCCCGCTCGGCGGCGAGGGCCCAGTGGTGGCTGCCTTCGAGATAGGTGAGACCGCCTTGCTCGACGGGACAGTCTCCCAGGGGGATCCACATCGAGAGCACGCGCTCGCTTCCCTGGCGCAGATAGACGAGGTCGTAGTGTGCCTGTGTGGCGGTGCCGATGCCCGATTCGCCCGGACGGATGTGGCGGATGATCTTGCGCCGGTGCAGGTGCACGTCATCGCCGAGGAACCATTCGAACCACCCGCGGATGTCGGGGTGTCCGGTCAGCGCCGCGTATCGCTCCCCCGGAACGATCTCGTCGAACAGGGCGGCGCG
>NZ_DFQP01000084.1:521-32155 GCF_002377845.1 Microbacterium sp. UBA3486 | reverse complement strand
CCGCCGCCGCCGCCCGCCTCGCCGACCGCAAGGCCCGCGCCACGTACACCCCCTGGGACACCTGGCACCCCGAAAGCTAACGTTGCGCAACAGATTCCCATGAGTCAGCCGTGGGCAATTCGCCCCGCCAGGAGAAAGCACTGGTCAGGATTGGTTTTCGCCGCAGGGGCCCATCGGGGCGGCCTAACGCAATGAGGTATATGAAGCTAGAGGGAGAAAAAGGGTCCTGACCAGGCCCCCGCTCGTACGCGCAAGGTTCTATAGAACTATGGAGCGAGACGCGGTCTTCTCCCCGGACGCCCTGAGTGCTTGACGCGCCAGGGCGTCCCTCTTCGGTCCTCCGGACCCACGGAGGCCGATCACCAGACTCCCCGCGTTCACGCGGGTACAGCCGCAGTAACCCCTCGCTCGATCAAGCACCGGGAACCTGCGGCACCAATTCCGCCGCCGACGAGCGCAGCCGAGGCCCCTGGGGCAGAGCTGCTGCGCGTCACTCGGCCAGCCGACACACGGCGTCAACAGCATCCCGAGGGCCAGGAGGCCAGAGGGTGCTCAGTCGCGTGCGCGGTCCGTCGGGCAGGCACTTCCGCGAGCAGTCGCTCGCACAAGTGACTACCCATAGGAGTCAGACAATGGACGCTAAGTCCGAACTCAACCAGATCAAGGCCCGCATGAGCGAGCTCATGGTCAACGTCAAGGCCAGCGGGCGCGAGCTCACCGAGGCCGAGATCACCGAGGTTGACCGCCTCACCACACGCGCCTTCGAGCTCAAGGCGGCCATCGACCGCGGCGAGCGCAGCGCGGACCTGATGGACCACGCCAAGGGCAAGGGCAACGCCTTCGAGACGTGGAACGGTGGTCAGCCCACCGGTGACGCGTTCCAGGTCGCCAACGTGAAGGGCCGCATCACCAACGCGGGCATCAAGCAGATGGCCGAGAAGGCAGCCAAGGCCCTCGTCGCCGCAGGTAGCTCCGCGACCGCGGTCGCGCTCGATGAGACCCCGATCCGCCTCGGCGTCCCGGGTGCCAACCTCGGCATCCTCGACGTGATCCCGGTCACGCGCCGTGACAACCCGAGCTACTCGTACCAGCGCCAGACGGTGCGGACGCTGAACGCGGCGGTCGTCGCGCCTGGCGCCCAGAAGCCGACCTCGGTGCTGACGTTCGAGACGGTGAACAACACCGTCTCGGTCATCGCGCACATCTCCGAGTACCTCGACTCGTACGTCATGACCGACAACGAGAGCCTCAACGCCTTTGTAGAGGCCGAGCTGCGGCTGGGTCTCTTCCAGAAGCTGACGTCCCTCGCGGTCGCTGCTTACGCGGGCGCCTCTGGCGCGCAGACGCAGGCCTTCACGACCAACGTGATGGACAGCCTCTACCTCGGTGCCAGCAAGGCCCAGGAGTTGGGCTACAACCCGGATGTAGTGCTGCTGACGCGCGCCGACTTCGACGCGATCGTCCTCGCGAAGGACGGCCAGGGCAACTACCTGTACCGGAACCCGGAGGACAGCCGCCTCCACGGCCTCCAGCCTGTCATCGCGACCGGTCTGGCCGCGAAGACCGCGATCGTCCTGGACTCCAGCAAGGTCGGCATCAGCGTCGACCAGCAGGGCGTCCTGACCAAGTGGGACGCGATCAGCAAGCTCGACTACAACCAGGTGCGCGCGCTGGTTGAGATGCGGGCAGGCTTCGACACCTACGCACCCGCCTCGATCGTCAAGGTCGGCACCGCGGCGTAAGCCCCGCATCCTCCGCTGAGTAGCGCAACTCAGCCGGGCTGGCATCCTTCACCGGGTGTCAGCCCACTCCACCAGTCCCGCGGTAGCTGACATCAGCTGACGGGCCGCGGGCCTGATGACTCTCTGCGCTACGGTGTTCCCGTGACGCCGATAATCACCGAGGATAAATTCCACCATGGTCACGCTCAGAATGTGGCTGCGGACTACTTCCTCGTTGTGAACGAGCGCCTCGAACCTCTCATCAAACGACTCAACGCCTTCGATGTTCGCGCCGGGAGCTCACTAGCTGGCGATGATCGCGCAACGCGTTCGGACGCTGTAAGCCATCAGGCCCGCGCCCTTCTTTCTGTAGCCGCTGACAACGCCAGCACGGTTGCTACGGTTCTTGTGAAGGCCGAGGTGCTTCCAGCTTTTGCTGCATTCACACTGCTCCGTAACGCGCTCGAGTGCGCAGGGGTTGCTCTGTGGCTGATCGGTCCGCGAGCTCGCGACTCGCGGATTCTCCGCGCCCTCCAGCTGTCTCGCGAATCACGCAATGACGAACAGCGATTCGAGGCGACGGTCGCGGGCCAGAAGTACCGTGGCCTGCCGGACACGGACGCTGTGCTGCAACGCCTCATCGTCGAGCGTGACCAGCGACCAGGCATCTTCGGTGAACGGCTTACCCCTCCTCCCATCACTGATCGACTCGCTGAAGCACAGTCATACATCACCCAGCGCTCCGACGACCAAGAACCTCTGCTGGTCCAGTGGCAGCGGACAAGCGGCCTCGCTCACGGACGCAGGCACGCAGTCTGGCAGACGAGCAACGCTCGAATTGTGAGCCTCGATCACATCGGATTTCAGGCGATGATGTCCGGCGATATCGTCGCCATAACGGCCCACTTCGAGGCTGCCGTGAATCATCTAGATGACGGCATCTCTTTGCTGGAGCTGCGCGGCTCATAGCCTGCCCCGGGGTAGGCGGGCCAAACCCTATGGCCTGGTTGGCCATGGCACAACTCCCGGCATCTGTCTTAGTGTGTCCGGGCCCCCCACCCCATCCCGCACGCGTATACGCGCGTATCGCGAGCTCTGCGCCGCTCCGGCCTACCGCATTGCGAGGTGCCCCTTGACTGACCAGCTCCGCTGCCCCCGATGCGGGCTCCGCAAGCCGCTGGCCGACTTCCCTCCCGCGCCGTCCCGCTCGACCGGCGTCGGCTCGTACTGCCGTCCCTGCAAGCGCGACCACGCCCGCGAGCGCCGGTCCACGCCCGAGGGACTGGCTGCCTCGCGCGTCGCATCGCTCGCGTACTACTACCGCAAGCGCGACGCCGCCCGCATTCCATGACCTTCCCGGGGACTTGAGCCCCGTCGACAATCTCGCGTCACGATGACCGTGACGCCCGCGACCTGCGTCTGCCAACGCTCTACAGGTCGCCCCTCTGGCCGGCCCCGCTGGTCTCACCGTGGCAGCGGTGGGACTGGCGGGGCCTTCTCTCGTTTCCGAAAGGCACTGCCATGTCCAACACCACTCTCCGCGTCCTCCGCGCTCACGCCGTCCCGGCGATCGTCTCCTTCGCGTTCCTCGCCCTCGGCCTGATCGGAATGTTCGCGTGAGCGTCGTCTACCCCGAGCCCACGAGCGTTGAGCGTCGCGCCTGGTACTTCAAGAAGCAGGCTGACCGCCGCCGCGCCGCGCTCCGCTTCGAGGTCGGGCGCATCGACTCTTTCATACGCCTCCGCGAGATGCTCGAGGGCGCGGAGCCCTGGCAGGCCGACATCATCAACGCGCGCATCGAGAACCGCCGCGCCCATCGAAACGCCCACCGGCTCAAGCGCGCAGCGCGGCAACGGGCAGCCGCTGAGGCCGAGCAGGACAGGCGGGTCGCTCGTGCCTGAGCCCGTCGTTAACCTCGACCATGAGGTCTGGGCGTCTCTCCCCGACTATCCCGGCTACTGGGTGAGCTCAGAAGGCCGTGTGCGCTCGCGCCGGGGTATCCTTCGGCCCTCCAAGGTGAATCGCCTCGGCCACCTGAAGGTCACCCTTGGAGGTCGCTCCTTACTCGTCCACCGCCTCGTCGCTGGGGCCTTCATCTCGAACCCAAGTGGCCTGCCGATGGTCCTCCACGGCGACGGGCACCCTGCGAACAACCGCGCGGATAACCTGCGCTGGGGAACCGGTGCCACCAACATGGCCGACGCTCAGTTGCACGGCACCAAGCCAGTTGCCCGCCACGGCACTCGCTACAAGTACCAGCACGGCTGCCGCTGTCCTGCATGCACCGAAGCCAACACTGCGTTCGATAGGGCGCGCCGCGCCACCAACCCCCGGTTCGTCGCCCAGCAGAAGGCGGCCCAGCACCGCTACTACGCCCGTAAGAAGGAGACCTCATGACCGACCCGACCGACCCCCTCGACACCCTGGAGCGCTTCGGCGCCGCCAACCTCCGGGTCCGTCAGCTGCTCGCAGACTCCCGCGAGGCGCAGTGGCGCCCCGGCAAGTCGCCCGTCCCCAAGGAGGACACGACCGAGCGCAGCAAGGGCCTCGTGAACGACCCGACGGCCACCACGGTCCTTGACCCGCGCCGTGCCGCCCTCCGGGGTGCTTCGCTGGAGGCCGAGCGCGCGCTGTCACTCGCCGCCCGCACTCTCCGCGTCGCGGAGGCGCGCCTCGCGGCCGCGCTTACTCGGGCGGGCCAGGACAGTTAGGGCAGTTAGGGCAAGTTCAAAGTGGGAGCCGCACGGTCTCCCCTGGGCTCCTCGAATCGAGGGGCCCTTGTCCTACCCTTCCGGACGCGTTCTGCGAGCCCTGCGGAGGCCACGCGGCTCCTGAGCTCGCTTCGAGCATCTTGGAAGCGGATAAGACCTTAACGTCACGATCCCGAGCCAACTGGCATTGATTGTCGGCGTGTCGAAAACCCGAATTGCCTGTAGCACGGGTAAGACTTGTCCAAGAAGCACCAAGACCCCGAGCACACCCTGTTCTCGGAAGAAGGTCAGGGGCGTTCAGGGTCAAGGTCGGATCTGCCAGGATCTTCGTCCGAGACTAGCCCTTCGAGGCCTGGAGCTCCGCATCAACGCGGAGATTCAGGCAAACGGAGTGGGAACGTCCGGCGCTTCGGGAAGATGAAGAAATGGCAAGCAAGCCGCAGTTCCGCCCGGGCCAGACGGTCCCGAAGAGCGGTCAGTACCCGATCGTCGGCCCGCGCGGTGGCAACACCGGCCAGGAGGTCACGTCGACGAAGGGCGAGCCCTTCCCGCCGACTCCGAAGTCCGGCATGGGCTACGGCAAGCCCGACCTCACGAAGTAATACCCGCCTCTTAGCGGCCCCGCCGGAGGGGAAGACCGGCGACGACCCTAGGCGGAGCGAGACCCCCGCGGCATCACTCGCCGCGGGGGTCTTGTGCGTTTTCTAGAGCGCGACGATCCGCCGGGGCTCCTTGTCGAGGAATACTTCGCCGGCTTTCGGGTCGCCGTTCGCGTCATGCCACCGCACGACGAAGGTCACACCGAACGATCGGCCATTCGCCTGGCGTTCACCGATGAAGGTGATCGCGTCTTGGATCGGCCCCTGCCACTGCGATGGGCCGTTGAACGCGAAATCGCCGAGTGGCGGAAACAGGCTCACGTCGCGGATGGAAACCCCGGGCTGCGTGTTCCGCAGCACGAATATGTCGCTGTCCTCGATGTCATCAATGCGCCACTGGGCCTGCAGCTGTGGTTCTGCGCGTTGTTTCGCGACCTCTGCCATGGCTTCACTGCGCCCCTCAGCACGTCCCAATTCCCGTGCCGTCTCGGCCAGTTCCCCGCCGCGCCGAACTTGTTCGAGCGCCTCCTGCTTCGCACGAGCTTGGACCGCCTCGACCTCCTGCTTCGCGAGGGCCTGAGTCGCCGCGACATGTGCGGCTCCGAGGTTGGTGGCCTTCTCGACGTCGGCGTGGAGGCGTGCATTCTCGCGTTCAAGCCGGGCCACGGTCGCGTCGGCGAGCGCCAGCTTCCTCGAGGTGGTGATCCTGAGCGTGAAAGGCCAGCGAGTCCAGCGCCACAGAGGTCGCCAGACCTTGTCCTTGAACGCGGCGTTAAATGCGGCGAGCGCCCACGTGGCCAAGATCGCTGCGACCGCACCGCCGACGATCGTAATCAGCCATGTTTCACCCGTTGTCATGCCCCGAGAATATCGGCCAGGTACGACGAAGCCCCCGAGGCCAACAACCTCGGGGGCTTTCGTGTCGTTCTGGGACTACTCGGCAGCTTCGAGTTCCGCGAGCCGTTGCTTCATCGCGTCAAACTCAGCCTTCTTCCTAGCCCGCGCCCTGCGCGTGGCCTCGACCGCCAGTTCCTTCTTGTAGAGCCCCTTCACGGCGCGAACCTGCTCGACTAGCCCGTCGAGTCCGGCGAAGTACGCGCTCAGGTCCTCCTGGCTGGCGTGCCCGGCCTCCAGTTCCGCGGCGAGCGCCTTGCTTGCGATGGTGATGTTCTTGCTCATGGTCGTTCCTCCGTCGTGGTGGTTGATGACCTGATCGTGCCGCGCGCTGGGCGCCGCAGGAGCCCGGTTGCCCGGACTCCCGCCGCATCCCGAGTTGCGCCGCCACGCCTAGAAGATGATCTGCAGCTGGTGGCCGTACTTCGGAGCGCGCGCCCGACGCTCAGCCCCCTCCTTCCCGAGCCGAATGCTCGCCGCCAAGCGCCTCGGCGCGTCCTGAGCCTCCTGCCTCGCCCACTCGGCTTCTAGCGCTGCGCGCCCGTAGCGCTGTTCGATCCAGATGTCCCGCTTGCTCCGCGCCAGTCGCCTCGCAGGCTTGCGTACCGGGGGTTGCATCAGGCAGCCGCCTCAGCGCGTTCCTTGGCCTCCAGCAGCTCCAGCGCTTCCTTGATCCGAGCCGCCTTCTTCTCGCGGCTCGCTTTGTCCGCTGCCGACGCGATCGCTCGCGCGTGCGGCGCCCGCACGTCCTTGACCGCCTCGGTCAGCTCGTTGAGCTTCGCGACGTACGCGCCGAGGTCTTCCTTAGCGACCGGCGTCCCTTGCTCGCGCTTCACTGCCTCGATCGCGGTGTTGATGTTCGTGGTGTCCACGGTGTCTCCTTGTCTGCCCGCTGACACGGTGTCCGCGGTGCGGAACAAGGATCGGGCCAGATCGCCGATAAGCCCGGCGCGTTCAGCGTCCTCCCAGCCGAATGCGCGCGGGTCCCGCGCCACGGAGCCTTTCACCGCCTCGACTCACAGCCAGCTTCCAGCGGAATCCGGCCGGATATGGCTGACCCGGATAGATCACTGTCTAATGTCAGTACCCGCGGTCATCAATGTGACGAGCACCCATCCGGGAACGTCACCCGTTTCGTCGTCGATGAAGGCGCGAAACCGCGGTGCGGCGTCATGCCAGGGGCGTCGCCGCTGCTCCTGTGTTCGTGCGGTCATGGGGGTCCTTTCGTCGTGCGGTCAGCCGATGCCGAGCCGGAGGATGAACAGCCCTGGATACACGGCGAAGAGCACCGAGAGCGGAAGGATCAGGAAGACGAGCGGGAGGAGCATCAGGATCTCTTTGCGTCCCGCCTGCTCGATCAGCACACGTTTCGCGTCTTCGCGCGCATCGCCCGCCTGAGCGTGCAGTACCGCGGCGAGGGGCGCACCATGCTCGAGCGCCGCGATCACCTGGTCGACGACGCGCGACAGTTCGGGAAGCTGGAGGCGTCGCGCCATCTCGTGCAATGCGTCGGCCAGCGGCGAGCCCGTGCCGACCGCGAGCACCACCTGGCGCAGTTCAGCAGTGAGTTCGCCGGAGCCCACGTCGGCCACCCGACGCAGAGAATCGAGGAACCCCTCACCTGCGGAGAGGCACAGAGCCAGGAACTCGAGAGTCGTCGGGAGCTCGTCGGTGAGTCGCACCCGGCGAGCCTTGGCCCTCGCAGAGAACTGAAGGTCGTACGCAGCGGCGGCAGCCGCCCCGCAGAGCACCGGCATCACACTGGTCGGCACCGTCAGCCGTCCGGTCAGCGCGAGCACGGTCAGCCCGACCGCGCCCACGCCGATCCCGGCGAGGCCCCAGCCCAGTTGCCGACCACGGAACGATGCAGGGCTCGTGCGCACACCCGCCTGCGCGAGGCGATGGCGGAGAGCCTCTCCCCCGCCGACCAGCCTCTCGAAAGCGCCTCGCGCACGCTCCCACAGCGTCCGCCCACTCGTGGGAAGGGACCCCACCGCGGGGAGGACGCCTCGGGGCAGGTAGTCGTCAGCGACGACATCGCGCACATACGGCCCGATCCGCACGACGAGAGATGCCGCTCTCCAGCGCGGAAGCACGGAGAGGATGCTCAGCACCCCCGCAGCGAAGCCGCACCCGATCAGAACCGCGATCGCGAGCGCCGAGACCCCGTTCACCCGAACCACCGCCGCGGCTCAGGAAGCCTGCCGATGCGGACCATGATGTGAAACGCGACCACCGACACCGCTGCTCCCAGGCAGATTACGAGCATCCCTTCGGGAGTGCCGTACGCCGCTGCTCCCTCGGGCCGAAGAACGAGCAGCCCCATGATCACCCAGGGGGCGATCGCGCCGAGGACGGCCGCGCCCCGGATCCATGACTGGCGAGCCTCGACTTCGCCCCGCAGGGCGGCATCCGCCCGCACCGAACTCGACAGCGCGCGCAGGACACTGATCAGTTCCGTGCCACCGACCTGACGCGCCATCCGCAGTGTCTCGGCGATGCGATCGCCGATGGGGTCGGCCAGCGTGGATTTGAGTCGGTCGAGGCTGGTCTCGAATCTGCCGCTCGCACGCAGATCTCTCGCGAACACGACGAATGCCGGTCTCAGCGTCTTCGGCGCGGACTCCGCCAGGCTCGCCACTGCGTCGGGGAGCGACAGACCCACGCGAATCGCCGCGATCAGGAGATCGCACACGTCCGGCCAGAGCTGTCGCCGCAACCGTCGCAACCGCGCTCGGCGCCCCCGCAACAACACGATGGGTGCGACGGCTCCCGCAACGCCCGCCAGCAGCGCGAGTACGGAGATCCCGGTCAGGAGCCAGGCGACCGATGCGGCTATCAGTCCGGCCGCGGTGATGGTGACGAGGAGCGCGCGCCGGGAGAGCCGGTCGAAGCCGGCCTCCTCGATCAGGCGGACGAGTCGCCCGGGCCGGGCGGCCACCTCGGCCGCGTCCGATCGCGGCCACATCCAGGGCGACAGGCACAGAAGCACCCCGGCCGCGAGGAGGGCGCCGACGAAAACTGTCACGACACGATCCCGATCAGGCGTGGCTCGCTGCGGCCGGTGCCGATGCCGTCGCTCGTTGGCGCACCTGCCCGATAGACGCTCCTGGTCTGCAGCCGTCCTCCGGCGAGGCCGCCGGTCGGCGCGATGATCTCCTCCACGTGTCGGTGCCCCGCACGGTCCCTGGCGCAGTGCACGACCAGGTCGACAGACGCGGCGAGTGCGGGGGCGATGAAGGCGCGGTCGATGTTGCGCCCGGCGAGGAGCGGGAGGATGGTCAGCTTCTCGATGGCCTCGGCCGCAGAATTCGCATGCACGGTGCATGCGCCCGGCACCCCGGTGTTGAGCGCGAGGACCAGATCGAGAGCTTCCGCGTCGCGGACCTCGCCGATCACGAGACGGTCCGGTCGCATACGCAACGCCTCCTTCACCAGCCTGCGCAACGTGATCTCTCCGGTCCCCTCGAGGCTTGCCTGTCGCCCCTGCAGCGCGACGAGATCGGGCCCGTCCACAGCCAGTTCGAACGTCTCCTCCACCGTGACGATGCGTTGAACGTCTGCGCACGAGGCCAGCAGCGCGCCGAGCATCGTCGTCTTCCCCGCGTGCGTCGCGCCGGAGACGATCACGCTCTTGCCGTCGTTCATGGCTACCCGCAGCAGCTCCGCGACTTCGGCGGGCATCATCCCTTGAGCGGCGAGCGCTCCGAGAGACCGGTACTTCGGCAGGAACTTGCGGATGTTGACCGCCCACGAGCCCCGCACCACATCAGCGATCGCCACATGCAGACGGGACCCGTCCGGCAGCGAGGCATCCACGAACGGCTGGCTGATGTCGACCCGCCGACCGGTCGACTGCAGCATGCGCTCGACGACGTCCCGCACGGTCCCTTCGTCGAGACGAAGGCTCGTCCGCTCGGCCGTGCCCTCTCGCGCG
The DNA here is from genome assembly GCF_002377845.1 of Microbacterium sp. UBA3486. Classification (NCBI taxonomy): domain Bacteria; kingdom Bacillati; phylum Actinomycetota; class Actinomycetes; order Micrococcales; family Microbacteriaceae; genus Microbacterium; species Microbacterium sp. UBA3486. The sequence goes on along the minus strand of NZ_DFQP01000084.1, from coordinate 22,293 downwards.
ACGTGCACGTGTCCCGTTCCGTTGAGCCAGATCTCCTCGATCTCCGGATCGTCGAGCAGCGGTTGCAGCGCACCGAATCCGCTGAGCGACGCCATGACCTCTCTCACACACCCCGCTTCATCGTCGATCAGGGCCTCGCCGCGGGCGAGGGCGAGATCGTCGTGACGCCGGACCTCGGCATGGGTGATCCGCCATGCCGCGTCCGGATCGACGGACGGATCGATGCCCTCGGCACGCAGACGCGACCGCACGCGCTCGGCGACAAGGGCGGACGGATGACTCACCCCGGCATCCTCGCAACAATCCGAGGTCTGCCTCGGAAGTTATCCACAGGCCTTCCCGGCGCCCGCCCGTCGGCCGGCGCGGACTGCGGGCTGATCCCCAGACACGCGGATTCGGTGATCAGTAGACTGATTCCACCGCGCGGGAGTGGTGGAATTGGCAGACACGCAGGATTTAGGTTCCTGTGCCCCAGGGCGTGTGGGTTCAAGTCCCACCTTCCGCACGAGAGACGACGACGACCTTTCTCCGGTCGTCACGACATCGCTCTGTTCTACCGCCGACCATTCACGACCGACGGGACTCCCCCAGTGCTCGAAACCATGCTGCACGCACCGACCGCTCTCATCCCCTGGCTCGATCCTGCGACGATCATCGGGACCGCCGGGCCGTGGGCATTGCTCGTGGTGTGCTTCATCATCTTCGCCGAGACCGGTCTGCTCGTCGGATTCCTGCTTCCCGGTGACACCCTCCTGGTGATCGCCGGCCTGCTCTCGCACCCGATCGCGGGCTCCGAGCACGGCGTCTTCGGCATCAACGTCTGGTGGGTCGCCCTCCTGATCGGCCTCGCGGCGTTCGTGGGCGGTGAAGTCGGATACGTCATCGGCCACAAGGGCGGACCGGCGGTCTTCGAGCGCAAGGAATCAGGCCTCTTCAGCAAGAAGAACGTCGAACGCACGAACGCGTTCTTCGAGCGCTTCGGCGGCATCACCGTGATCCTCGCACGCTTCGTGCCGATCGTGCGGACCTTCGCCCCGGTCGCCGCCGGCGTCGGCCACATGCCGTGGCGCAAGTACACGCTCTACAACCTGATCGGTGCGGTTCTCTGGGGCTTCGGGCTCACGATGTTCGGCTACCTCATCGGGTTCATCCCGCCGGTCGCCGAGTTCGTGGAGAGCTACATCGACCTCATCCTGCTCGCGGCCGTCGGCGGCACCGCGCTCGTCACGCTGTGGCACTACCTGTCCGAGCGCCACAAGGCGAAGAAGGCCGAGGCGGCCGGCGAAGACGTGGTCACCGATGCCGAGGAAGCGCAGGAGCTCGTGCTCGACGCCGACGTGTTCGACCGCGCCCCCGACCTGGACGGCGACGGCAAGCACTGATCGATCATCGGGTGCCGATTCCTCGGCACCCGATGATCACCCCGCGTTCTTCGCGCGCTCTTCCTTCGAGCGCGCCACGCTCGCACGCAGCGCCTCCATGAGGTCGATGACCTCGCCGCCCTCGGCTGCCTTCTCGGCTTCCCCGAAGGTCTCGGCGACGTCGAACGTGTCGCCCGCCTCGATCTTCGCGTCGATGAGGGTACGGAGCTCCTTCTGGTACTCGTCGACGAACGCTTCGGGGTCGAAGTCCGCCGAATAGCTGTCGACGAGCGAAGCCGAGAGCTCCAGCTCCTTCTTCGAGATCCGCACGTCTTCATCCAGCGCAGGGAACGCGGCTTCCCGCACCTCATCGGCCCAGAGAAGGGTCTGGAGCACCAGCACTTTCCCGCGCACCCGGAGCGCGGCGAGGCGCGTCTTCTGCCGCAGGGTGAAGCGCACGATCGCCGTACGGTCGGTCTGTTCGAGCGTCTTCCGCAGCAGCACATACGCCTTGGGCGACTTCGAATCGGGTTCGAGGTAGTACGGCTTGTCGAGCGTGAGCAGGTCGACCTGTTCGGAGGGCACGAACTCGACGACGTCGATCTCCCGGCTCTTCTCCGCGGGGAGGGCGGCGAGGTCGTCTTTCGTCAGCACGACGGTCTGGCCTTCGTCGACGTAGGCGCGATCGATGTCGGCGTACGCCACGGTCTCCCCGCAGACTTCGCAGGTGCGCTGGTAACGGATGCGTCCGCCGTCCTTCTCGTGCACCTGATGCAACGGCACGTCGTGGTCCTCGGTCGCGGAGTACACCTTGACCGGCACGTTCACGAGCCCGAACGTCAGTGCGCCCTTCCAGATCGTCCTCATCACACCAGTAGACACCAGTCACAGCCGTCACGACCAGCCCCTTGACGGCGCTAGGCCTGGCGACGCTGCGCCTTGACTACGCTGGCCCCATGGTCGCAGACGCGCAGATCGTGCAGGTCGACGGTCGCCGTCTGCGTGTGACGAACCTCGACAAGGTCGTCTACCCCTCCAGCGGCACCACCAAAGGCGAGGTCATCGCCTACTACACGGCCATTGCTCCACTCCTGCTCCCCCTCCTCGCCGGGCGCCCCGTCACGCGCAAACGCTGGGTCGAGGGCGTCGGGACCGCGGATGCCCCGGCCGACGCGTTCTTCACGAAACAGCTCGAACCGGGAGCACCCTCGTGGATTCCGCGACAGGCGATCCAGCACTCCGACGGTCCGAAGGAATACCCCCTCGTCCAGGACATCCCGACTCTCGTGTGGCTCGCCCAGGTCGCCGCCATCGAGCTGCATGTGCCGCAGTGGCGCTTCTCTTCCGCGGGCCTTCCCGGCAACCCCGATCGACTCGTCCTCGATCTCGATCCCGGCCCCGGGGTGGGGCTGGCGCAGTGTGCCGAGGTCGCCCGCATCGCGCGCGTCATCCTGTCCGGCATGGGGCTCGACCCCCTGCCGGTGACCAGCGGAAGCAAGGGCATCCACCTCTACGCGTCATTGCCCGGCGAGCAGACGAGCGACGAGGTCTCCGCCGTCGTCAAGGAGCTCGCACGGATGATCGAGAGCGATCACCCGGATCTCGCCACCAGCGTCATGGCGAAGGCGGTCCGAGGGGGAAAGGTGTTCCTCGACTGGAGCCAGAACAACGGCAAGAAGACCACCATCTCGCCCTACTCCCTCCGCGGACGTGCACAGCCGTGGGTGGCGGCCCCTCGCACGTGGGAGGAACTCGATGCGCCGGATCTCGCGCAGCTCGATCTCGACGAGGTGCTCGCGCGAGCCGCCGCGGGAATCGATCCACTCGCGATGCTCCGCCCGCCGGCGACGGCTCCGCTGCCACAACCCGCGAAGCCCCATCACCCCCATCGATATCCCCGAAGCTCTCCCGCCCCTGTCGGCCCTCCGGCCACGGCGTCGATGGCGCCGATGCTCGCCGAGAACGGCACCCCCGGCGTGGCACGTGCACTGAGCGACCCCTCGTGGGTCGAGGTGAAGTGGGACGGCATCCGTGCGATGGGCACCTGGGTAGACGGGCGCATGCTGCTGCACGCGCGCCGCGGCACGGACATCACGGCCCGGTATCCCGAACTCACCGCTGACGGCGCCCCCTTCCTCCCCGTGACGGATGCCGTCGTCGACGGCGAGATCGTCGCGTTCGACTCCCACGGCCGGCCGAGCTTCTCCCTCCTCCAGAACCGGATGCACCTCACCCGGCCACGCGAGATCGAACGCGAAGTGATCCGCACCCCCGTCGTCTACATGCTGTTCGACCTGCTGCGTCTCGACGGACACGACCTCACCGGTATGACTCTGCGCGAACGCAGGACCCTGCTCGAGGAGCTGATCGACGATCTCGACGCCCCCGTGCAGATCCCTCCGGTGTTCGACGACGTGGACGCGGCACTCGCCGCGAGCAGGGAGTTCGGGCTCGAGGGGGTCGTCGTCAAGGATCCTCAGTCGCGATACCGGCCAGGGCAGCGCTCCCCCTCGTGGCTGAAGCTGAAGCACACGCGGATGCAGGAGGCGGTGATCGTCGGTATCCGGCCTGGGAAGGGCGACAGGGAGAGCACGCTCGGATCTCTGCTGCTCGCCGTTCCCGATCCGGACCGAGGAACGGGCGGTCTACGCTACGTCGGACGTGTGGGGACCGGATTCACCGACCGCATCCTGCACGACCTGCTCGCACGACTCGATCCGTTGCGCGTGGATGCTGCCCCGCTCGACGGCGTCCCCGCACCCGATGCCTCCGACGCCCTGTGGGTGCGTCCGGAAGTCGTGGGCGAGGTCGAGTTCGCGAACTGGACACCCGACGGCGTGCTCCGCCACGCCCGTTGGCGCGGGCTCCGCCCGGACAAGAGCCCGCACGAGATCGCCGTCGAAAGCTGAGGTCAGGACCGGATCGCTCAGGCGTGTCGCGGTTCGCAGTCCGCCTGTTCCGCAGGCTCGATCTGGAAGGTCGAGTGCGCCACGTCGAAATGGTCGGCGAGGCATGCCTGCATCTCGGTCAACAGCTGCGACGAGCGTCCGTCGGCGAACAGCTCCGGCTCGATGCTGACGTGGGCCGTGAACACCGGGGCCCCGCGAGTCAGCTGCCAGACATGGACGTCGTGCACCCCGACGACACCGTCGTACCCGAGCAAGTGGGTACGGATCTCGCTCACCGCCGTGCCCTTCGGCGCGGACTCGGCGAGAACCGAGAACACCTCCCGCAGCAGCGCGATGGCCCGGGGGATGATCATCGCCGCGATGAACAGCGAGGCGATGGCGTCGGCCGGCATCCATCCGGTGATGAGGATGACCGCGGCTGCCACGATGACCGCCACCGAACCGATCAGATCCCCCATCACCTCGAGGTACGCACCGCGCACGTTGATGCTGGTGCGCTGCGCACGACTCAGCAGCCACATCGACACCGCATTCGCGAGGAGCCCGACCACGGCGACGACCAGCATCAGCCCGCCGGCGACCTCGACCTCCCCCGGATTGATGAGTCGCCCGATCCCCTCGATCGCGACCCAGGTCGCGAGGGCGATCAGGATCACCGCGTTGATCAGCGCGCCGAACACCTCGGCGCGCTGGTACCCGAAAGTGCGCCGGTCGTCGGCCGGACGTGCGGCGACGGTGGCGGCGATGAGGGCGATCACGAGACCGGAGGCATCTGTGAACATATGCGCGGCATCGGCGAGCAGCGCCAGAGAGCCCGAGAGCAGTGCGCCGACGACCTGCACGAGCATCACCGTCGCAGTGAGGGACAGCGAGATCGCGAGCAGGCGTCTGCTGCTCGCGGAACGGATGCCACCGGGGGCGGGTGCGTGATCGTGCATGCCCCCAGGCTAGACCGGGATAGGGGGCCGGAAGGCGGGTTCCGGCTAGTCGGGAAGGGTAACGATTCTCAGCTTCAGCAGCGGTTTCTCGCGCCCGCCGTGCTCAGAGCGCGGCAAGCAGCGGAACCAGTTCCGCGAAGGCGCGCGCTCGGTGCGACTGCGCCTGCTTCTCGTCGGAGGAGAACTCACCCACCGACCGCTCCTCCCCTGCCGGCTGGCCGTCAGGGATGAAGATCGGATCGTACCCGAAGCCGCCGGCGCCCGACGCCGTATGCGCCAGGCGGCCCGGCCAGCGTCCCTCCACGACCTGCTCCCGGCCGTCCGGCAGTACGAGGGCGATCGTCGAGGTGAAGTGCGCGGAGCGGTGCGGATCGGCGATGTCGTGCAGCTGGTCGAGCAGCAGCTCGAGGTTCGCCGCCGCGTCCTTCTTCTGCCCCGCCCAGTAGGCGGAGAACACCCCCGGTGACCCACCGAGCACGTCGACGCAGATGCCGGAGTCGTCGGCGAGCGCAGCGAGTCCCGTGTGAGCGGCGGCGGCTCGCGCCTTGATGAGCGCATTCTCGGCGAACGTCACGCCGTCTTCCACCGGCTCCGGACCGTCGTAGCCGACGATCTCGAGGTCGGGGCGTGTCTGCTCCACGATCTGTTGGAACTCCGCGACCTTGTGCGGATTGTGCGTCGCGAGAACGACTCGCATCGTCATTCCCCCTTCAACGCGGCGAGCTGCGTGCCCTTCAGGTCGGCGCATCCGGCCAGACCGAGCTCGAGCAGCGCATCCAGCTCCCGCTTGTCGAACGGTGCGCCCTCGGCTGTTCCCTGCACCTCGACGAAGAGCCCACGGCCGGTGACCACGACGTTCATGTCGGTCTCGGCGCGCACGTCCTCGACATATGCCAGGTCGAGCATGGGCTCGCCGTCGATGATCCCGACCGACACTGCCGCGACCGAGTCGAGCAGCGGCGTGGAGTTCTTGCCGATGAACTTCTTCTCCCGGCCCCATTCGATCGCGTCGGCGAGCGCCACGTACGCGCCGGTGATGGCCGCCGTGCGCGTGCCGCCATCGGCCTGCAGCACGTCGCAGTCGATGACGATCGTGTTCTCGCCGAGCGCCTTCGTGTCGACGACGGCCCGCAGCGCGCGCCCGATCAGTCGCGAGATCTCGTGGGTGCGACCGCCGATGCGGCCCTTGACGCTCTCTCGGTCGTTCCGGCTGTTCGTGGCGCGCGGGAGCATGGAGTACTCGGCCGTGACCCAGCCCTTGCCCTTGCCGGTCAGCCAGCGCGGGACGCCGTTGGTGAAGGAGGCGGTGCACAGCACCTTGGTGCCGCCGAAGCTGATCAATGCCGATCCCTCGGCGTGCGCGCTCCAACCGCGCTCGATCGTGATCTCACGAAGCTGATCGGTGGAGCGGCCGTCGACGCGGACGATTTCGGACATGTGCTTCTTTCAGGTCGGGATGGCGGAACGAATCGGAGCGACTCGATCCGGGTTACTCGAAAGCGATCTCGGGGAGGGTGATCACGCCGGTCTGGACCAGTTGCACGTCCCGGACCTCGCGGCCCATCAGGCGGTTGGCCAGCGCGGTGAAGTCGTCGGTCGAGGCGCCGGTGGCCTCGTACACGTAACTGGCGGTGGCATCCGGCGACGCGAGCAGATCACCCCGGACGAGCTGGCGATAGACGTCGCCTGCCGTCTCATCGTCGCTGGAGACGAGGGTGACGCCCTCTCCCATGACGTAGCTGATCGCGCCCCGAAGGAACGGATAGTGCGTGCAGCCGAGCACGAGCGTGTCGACCTCGGCGTCTCGAAGGGGCGCGAGATACTCCTCGGCGACCGTGAGCACCTCCGGGGTACCCGTGATCCCGGCCTCGACGAATTCGACGAAGCGCGGGCAGGCGGCGGTGAACACCTGCAGCCTCTCGTTGACCTCGAGCATGTCCTGGTAGGCGCGCGAGCCGATGGTGCCGACAGTGCCGATCACACCGACTCGTCCGTTGCGCGTGGTGGAGACCGCGCGGCGCACCGCGGGGCCGATCACCTCGACCACCGGAACGTCGTAGCGCTCGCGAGCGTCGCGGAGCATGGCGGCGGAAGCGGTGTTGCACGCGATCACCAGCATCTTGACGCCCTGCTCGACCAAGGTGTCGAGCACTTCGAGGGAGTAGCGGCGCACGTCCGCGATGGGCTTCGGACCATACGGCGAGTGCGCGGTGTCGCCGATGTAGACGAACGACTCCCGGGGCAGCTGGGCGCGGATGGCTCGCGCCACCGTGAGCCCGCCGACACCGGAGTCGAAGATCCCGATCGGCGCGTCGTTCATGACTCCCCAGCCTACCCGCGCGGAACCCGCCGCGCGCATCGGTGCTCTCACTAAACTGAGCGCATGACCACGTCGACGGCGCTGCTCACCGACCGCTATGAGCTGACCATGCTCGCCGCTTCCCTGCGTGATGGGACGGCGTTCCGCCCCAGCGTCTTCGAGTTGTTCTCCCGACGGTTGTCCGGCGGCCGCCGTTTCGGCGTCGTCGCGGGCGCCGGCCGCCTCCTGGGCCTCTTGCGCGACTTTCGCTTCGGCGAGGACGAACTGCGGTTCCTCAGGGACGAGAACGTCGTGGATGCCGCGTCCATCGCTCACCTCGAGAACTATCGGTTCACCGGATCCATCCGCGGCTACCGCGAAGGCGAGCTGTACTTCCCGGGCTCTCCGATCCTCACGGTCGAGGGCACGTTCGCCGATGCCGTGGTGCTCGAGACTCTCGCGCTGAGCGTGCTCAACCACGACTCCGCCGTCGCCACCGCCGCATCGCGCATGAGCATCGCCGCCGGCGAACGTCCGCTGGCCGAGATGGGCTCCCGCCGGGCCGCCGAGCGCTCGGCCGTCGCCGCAGCCCGGGCCGCATACATCGCCGGTTTCGGGGCGACGAGCAATCTCGAGGCCGGACGACGCTGGGGAATCCCCACGATGGGCACCGCCGCGCACTCCTGGACGCTCCTGCACGACACAGAGGAGGAAGCCTTCCGCTCCCAGGTCGCGAGCATGGGCACCGGAACGACGCTGCTCGTCGACACGTACGACATCCGCACGGGTGTCGAGACGGCGATCCGTGTCGCCGGCACGGAGCTCGGCGGCGTCCGGATCGATTCCGGTGACCTCCCGATCGTCGCGGGCGACGTCCGCGCGCAGCTCGACGAACTCGGTGCGACGTCGACACGCATCACCGTGACCAGCGACCTCGACGAGTATGCGATCGCCGCCCTCGCCGCCTCGCCCGTCGACGCCTACGGGGTCGGAACGTCGGTCGTAACCGGGTCCGGGTATCCGACCGCCAGCATGGTCTACAAGCTGGTGGCGCGCCAGGATGCCGAGGGGTCCTGGATCGGCGTCGCGAAGGCGTCCGCCGACAAGGCATCGCATGGCGGACGCAAAGCGGCGTTCCGCACCCTGGTCGACGGCGTCGCCACCGCAGAGACGGTCGTCGTGTCGGACGGCTTCGAGGATCTCGACACTGCGGCCGAGCACCCCGACGGCCGCCCGCTGCAGGTGACGTTCGTCGAGGCAGGCGAGATCGACTCCTCGTACGAGGGAGTCGACGGCACGGCAGCGGCGCGCGCGCATCATCTGCGTGTGCGCGAAGAGCTCCCGGTACGTGCGCTCGCGCTCAGCAAGTCCGACCCGGCGATTCCCACCGTGTACGTCGAAGCCGACTGACGTCAGCCGATCATCGACTCGTAGATCTCCTTGCATGTGGGGCAGATCGGGAACTTCTCCGGGTCACGGCCCGGGGTCCACTTCTTGCCGCACAGCGCGCGCACCGGCTTGCCGGTGATCGCGGACTCGAGGATCTTGTCCTTCTTCACGTAATGCGAGAAGCGCTCGTGGTCACCCGGTTCGAGATTCTCCTCGCGGAGGAGCTCTTCCAGTTCGCGATCAAGCGTTGCCACGCCGCCCTGATCGGGGCTGTCCAGCGGAGTACTCATCCCGTGAGTCTAGCGGCGTCGAACGCCTCACGGGCGGGCATCACGCGGTCTCGACGAACTCCATCAGTCTCTCTCCGCTGCGCTCGAAGATGCGACCGCCGACGACGGCTCCGGCCGCCGCGGTCACGAGACCGACGAGAAGCCCGACCCAGAAGGTCGCCGGAGCGTATGCCGAACCGTCGAGAATCGTCGCGGCGAACAACCAGATGGTCGGCACGCTCAGCACGATGGCCCCGAGCAACGCCGCTGCAGGACCGTACGCCCCGCGAGAGGTCGGTCGCTGCGGCTGCTGGAACGGACTGTCACCAGGCCGCGAGACCGCATACGGAGCCACGACCGAGACGATGCTCGAGACGCCGAGCGCGCAGAACAGCAGACTGGCCGCCAAGCCGCCCAACGGCAGCAGCAGACTCCAGTCCCCGATCAGCGCGAGTGAGAGCGGAACCGCGATGGCGAGAACGGGGATGGCGACGAGCAGCACAGGAACGAGACGCCCGAGGCGATCAGGAAGACCCCGGACGCCACTCGCGACGTGGGTCCACAATGCCGTCGAGTCGTAGGCGACGTCGTTGTGCGGCAGCCACCCGAAGAACAGCGCCATCACCGGCACGGGCACGAGCGCGGCGATCTCCAACGGGACTCCGGCCACGACGAGCGGGAGCATCGAGAGCACGCCGGCCACGGGGACGACGATGATGTTCATGATGTAGCGGCGGTCACGAAGCCAGTACACGAGGCTTCGCGCCGCGATCGCACCGAAGGCGTTCGACGGCAGCAGCCCGAACCATCCGAGTCCCGTGCGCTCGCGCAAGGCGACCGGGCGCTCGGTCGTGGTCAGCAGACGCCGGACGAGCCACGTCCACACCATCCAGAGGAGAGCGACGGTGAGCACCACGATGACACCGCTGATCCACGCGGAAGCGGTCGCACCGGCCGCGGAATCGAAGAGGAAGGCGGGGGCAGCAGCGAACGGGCTGTAGCCGAACACGCTCGACAGGGTCGCCAGAGACGGGGGCACGAGACCGTCCCAGCGGAGCGATCCGAAGAACACGGCGACCGGGAAGGCGACCACGATCAACGCGAGTGCGAACAGCGCCGTGAGCTCGCGCGAGCGGCGCTCGGGAAGGAGCAGTGCATTGAGGGCCATACCGATCCGCGAGACCAGCATCGTGGTCAGGACACCGGCGATCGTCACCAGCACAGCCAGAGGCCAGGGCGTGCCTGCTCCGATCGCGACGATGCAGACACTGATGTAGACGGCGATGAGCGCCATGCTCGGCACGCTGACGAAGGCGGCCAGTGCCAGCACCCAGGGCATCTGGCGATCATCGACGCCGAAGACCGCGAAGCGTCTCGGGTCGAGCTGATCGACGGCCCCGACGAGGATCGGGCCGACGAGGAATCCGATGAGAAGGGCCGCGCCACCGAGCACCGTGACCGCGCGGGCCACCGGCACAGGGGCTGCGGCAAGGCTGAACACGGCGACGCACACCGCGGCGGTGACCGCGACCACCGCGACGAACGAGACGATCGACCGAACCCGACGGTCGCCGCGCAGGGAACCGAGAAGAAGCGCGAGTCTCAGTCGGAGAACGTGTGCAGCCACTCGAGCCCCTCCACCTCTCCGCTGGTGCCGGCGAGTTCCACGAAGCGCGCTTCGAGCGTCTGACCCGCGCGCACCTCGTCGATCGTCCCCTCGGCGAGCACTTCACCGCCGACGATGATCGCGACGCGCGAACACACGCGTTCGACGAGATCCATGCCGTGGCTGGAGAGGATCACCGTGCCGCCGTGCGACACATAGGCGCGGAGGATGTCCAGGATGACCGCCGACGAGACGGGGTCCACCGACTCGAACGGCTCATCGAGGACCAGCACGCGCGGCGAGTGGATCATGGCCCCTGCGAGCATGATCTTCTTCGTCATGCCTGCCGAGTAGTCCGAGACCACGCGGCTGAGGGCATCGCCGAGATCGAAGGCACGAGCGAGGTCGGCCGCGCGCTTCTCGATCACGTCCGCGGCGAGACCGCGCAGCAACCCGTAGTAGTAGAGCAGCTGACGACCGGTGAGGCGGTCGAAGGTGCGCAACCGATCGGGGAGCACACCCATCAGTCTCTTCGCCGCAAGCGGCTTCTTGGCCTGGTCGACACCGCAGATGACGACGCTGCCCGCGTCGGCGCGGAGAAGCCCGGCGACGATCGAGAGCGTCGTGGTCTTGCCTGCGCCGTTGGGACCGACGATTCCGTAGAACGACCCCGCGGGCACGGTCAGGTCGATGCCGTCGACCGCGCGGTTGTCGCCGAACTGCTTCACGAGCCCGCGGATGCTGATCGCCTCGCCGGCGGAGAGGACCTCACCGGGCTCCACGGCATCGGAAGCTGCGTCGTCGGACTCCCCGACCGCCTGGATGGCCTCGCTCGACTCCACCTCGGACGGATCGCCGACGGGCGTCTCCGTCTCGAGAAGTTCCGCACTGACAGATTCCTCGACAGGCTCCGCGGCGAGAGGCGGCTCCGAGGCGGGCGCGGGCGCAGGCTCTGCGGCGGGCACGGGCTCCGCGACAGACCCGGTCGGCGCCGCAGCGGAGGCGGCCGGAGGAACGGTCTCGACGACCGATGCGGTCTCGATCACGGGAGAGGCTGCGAGAGGAGCAGCCGTGACGGGCGGAACTTCGGGTGCGATCACCGCCGTCTCCGCGGCCGCCTTCGCCTCCTCTGCGGCCTTCTTCGCCGCCGCCTTCTTCGCGGCCGCCATCTTGGCCGCCGTGGCCTTCGCGGCTGTGGTCTTCGCGGCAGCCGAGCGCGCCGTGGTCTTCGCCGCAGCCGCCTTGGATGCAGCGGCCTTCGCCGCCGTCGTCTTGGCCGCCGTCGTCTTCGCAGCCGTCGTCTTCGCAGCCGTCGTCTTCGCAGCCGTCGTCTTCGCCGCGGCCGTCCTCGCGGCCGTGGTCTTCGCCGCCGTCGTCTTGGCCGCGGTGGTCTTCGCCGCCGTGGCCTTCGCAGCCGTCGTCTTCGCAGCCGTCGTCTTGGCGGCGGTGGTCTTCGCCGCCGTGGCCTTCGCGTCGGCACTGCGCGCCCCGGCGGTGCTCCGAGCGGAGCTCGCGGTCGACGAGAGTTTCGCCGTCGAGCCGGTGACGGCCTTGACGAGCGGCTCGACCACGACATCCGCACTGGGAGCCGCTTTCTCGGCAGCAGCCTGCGTCCCGGACGTCCCAGCCGACGCCTTCGCGACCGACGCCTTCGCAGCCGACGACTTCGCAGCCGACGACTTCACAGCCGACGACTTCGACACAGCCGCAGTACCAGCCTTCGAACCCGCGGAGGTGCTCGCGCTCGCAGGCTTCTTCACCGCAGGCTTTCTCGCGGCGGGCGTCTTCGCGGCAGGCTTCTTCGCCGCGGGCGGTCGCGCCGACTTCTCGGCTGCGGATGCCGCGTCCGGACTCTGCTTCTTCGCCGGCGCGCGCTTCGCCGACGTCTTCTCTTGCGCGGTCTCGGTTTGGTCCACCTGGGCGGTGCGGTCGTCAGGGGAGGCAGTCACCGTCCTACGGTATCAACGGGTGCCTGTACGCCAAGGCCGCCGCGCAATAAACTGCCCTCGGATCGCGCATATCCGCCGCGATCGTGCGGGAGTCGGAACCCTGTGCATCCGGTGTGTAGTCGGTCACGAAATGACAACAGGGGCCTCCCGGCCCTGAGCTTCCCAGGCGGAATCGATACCATGAACGCGGCACGACGAAGTGTCTGGTCGGTTAATCGACCGTGAACACAACTTCCTTTAGGAGCACTCGTGACTCTTCAGACCGTCATCCTCGCCGCCGGAATGGGCTCGCGCCTCGGCCGCGCGCTGCCGAAGCCGCTCACCGAATTGAGCGACGGCCGCACGATCATGGGCCAGCAGCACGACAACATCCGCGCCGCATTCGGTTCGGACGCCCGCATCACCACCGTCGTCGGCTACCGCGCCGAGACCATCATCGACGCGTTCCCGCAGGTGAACTACGTCCACAACGAACGTTATGACGAGACCAACACCTCGAAGAGCCTGCTGCGTGCCCTGGGCGCGACCGGTCGCGGCGGAGTTCTCTGGATGAACGGCGATGTCGTCTTCGACCCGATGATCCTCGGCCGCGCACTCGAGTACATCGAGCGCGACCAGTCGTTCGTCACGGTGAACACCTCCAAGGTCAGCGACGAAGAGGTGAAGTACACGGTCACGGCCGAGGGCTTCATCAACGAGCTGTCCAAGACCGTCAAGGGCGGACTCGGCGAGGCCGTGGGAATCAACTACATCTCCTCCGCGCACAAGAAGGCGTTCATGCGTCAGCTGCAGCGCGTCGAGGACCAGGATTACTTCGAGCGCGGCCTCGAGCTCGCGATCGCCGAGGACGGCCTGCTGCTCGAGCCGATGGACGTGTCCGACCTGTACGCGGTCGAGGTCGATTTCGCGGAAGACCTGGAGCGTGCGAACCTCTTCGTCTGATCGCTCGACTCGAAAGCCCGGCCTCTCGGAGGGGCCGGGCTTTCGGCGTTTTCGCGGGCGGGCTCCATAGGATCGCACCATGGCTCCCAAGGTGCACAAGATCCATTCGCTCCCGGACGACGCTCCGTGGGACAAGGGCGTGCCCCCTGCCGGATCGGCGGAGCACCCGATGATGGTGCGCGGCCTCGACCGCGTGCTGTCGATCCAGCGCCCGCTCGTCCTGGCGCACATCCGGAGCATCCGCCTGCGCAATCCGCAGGCATCGCCTGCGGAGATCATCCGCATCCTGGAGCGTCGCTACCTCGCAGCCGTGACGACGGGCGGAGCGGCGGTCGGCGCGACGGCGGTCGTCCCCGGGATCGGCACTGGCATCACGCTCGCGCTCTCCGGCGTGGAAACGGTCGGCTTCGTGGAGTCCACCGCTCTTTTCGCGCAGTCGGTCGCCGAGGTGCACGGGATCGCGGTCGCGAACCCGGATCGCGCCAGAGCGCTGGTGATGACGCTGATGCTCGGCAAAGAGGGCGTCGACCTCGTCGGTCAACTCGCCGGGCAGGTGGCCGGGCGTGGCGGGAGCAGATCGTCGTACTGGGGCGAGCTCGTCACGAAGTCGCTCCCCCGCGCCGCGGTCGGCCCCCTCGTCGATCAGCTCAAGAGCATGTTCGTGAAGCAGTTCGCGGCGAAGGGCGGCGCTTCGGTCATCGGCAAGGCGCTCCCGTTCGGCATCGGCGCTGCGATCGGAGGCGCGGGGAACAACATCCTCGGCCGTCGCGTGCTGACGACGTCCCACAAGGCCTTCGGTGCCGCCCCGACGGACCTTCCCCTCGAGCTGGAACCCGTGCCCGGCGCCGAGAAGCTGGAGCTGCGGATGCTGCGTGGTGCCCGCTACGCGGGCAACGCGGTCGCGGGAGCGGCCGGCACGACCGTCCGCGGGGTGGAGTGGGCGGGACGCAAGGCCCGCTCGATCGGCCGCCGCCCCAAGACCGACCCGGAGCTCGAGTCTGGTGAACTCGAGGGCTGAGCGCACTTCGCCAAAGGATCGGGCGACCCGTTGTGGCGAGCATCCAACAGCCGGAGGCGAGCCGACGATAAGGTGGAATCCGTGACGGACAAGCCCGACCTCTTTACCACCGCCGGCAAGATCGCGGATCTGCGCGCTCGCTATACAGAAGCCGTCGTCGACGCAGAAGCGAAGGCGAAGGAGAAGCAGCACGCGAAGGGCAAGATGACCGCCCGCGAGCGCATCGAGCTGCTCGTCGACCCCGGGAGCTTCGTCGAGTTCGACGAGTATGTGCGCCACCGCACCACGGCCTTCGGCATGGATCGTTCGCGACCGTACGGCGACTCGGTCGTCACCGGCGTCGGCACGATCAACGGCCGCACGGTCGCGGTGTACTCGCAGGACTTCTCCACCTTCGGCGGTTCGCTCGGCGAAGTCGCCGGCGAGAAGATCATCAAGATCATGGAGTTCGCCCTCGCCGGCGGGATGCCCTGCATCGGGATCCTCGACTCGGGGGGCGCACGCATCCAGGAGGGCGTCGTCGCCCTCGGCAAGTACGGCGAGATCTTCCGCCTGAACACCCGCGCGTCCGGAGTGATCCCGCAGATCTCCATCATCATGGGGCCGGCTGCGGGCGGCGCGGTGTA
Organism: Microbacterium sp. UBA3486; assembly: GCF_002377845.1. NCBI lineage: Bacteria > Bacillati > Actinomycetota > Actinomycetes > Micrococcales > Microbacteriaceae > Microbacterium > Microbacterium sp. UBA3486. Next base: position 6,987 of record NZ_DFQP01000084.1, on the reverse strand, counting down.
CTCCCCCGCCCTCACCGACTTCGTGATCATGGTCGACAAGACCAGCCAGATGTTCGTGACCGGCCCCGACGTGATCAAGACGGTCACCGGCGAGGACGTCGGAATGGAAGAGCTCGGCGGCGCCTACACGCACAACACCCGATCGGGCGTCGCGCACTACCTCGCCGAAGACGAGGACGACGCGATCGACTACGCCCGTACGCTCCTCAGCTTCCTGCCGGACAACAACATGGCGGAGCTTCCCACGTACGAGAGCACCTTCGAGTTCGAGACGACCGACGCCGACCGCGCGCTCAACACGCTCGTCCCCGACTCGACCAACCAGCCGTACGACATCCACACCGTCATCGAGCACGTGGTCGACGAAGGCGACTTCCTCGAGGTCCAGCCGCTCTTCGCGCCCAACATCGTGATCGGCTTCGGACGCATCGAGGGCCGGTCGGTCGGCATCATCGCCAACCAGCCTTCGCAGATGGCCGGCACGCTGAACATCGAAGCCGGCGAGAAGGCGAGCCGCTTCGTACGCTTCTGCGACGCCTTCTCGATCCCGATCGTCACGCTCGTCGATGTCCCCGGCTACCTCCCCGGCACCGATCAGGAGTGGACCGGCGTCATCCGCCGCGGCGCGAAGCTGCTCTACGCCTACGCCGAGGCGACCGTGCCGCTGGTCACCGTCATCCTGCGCAAGGCTTACGGCGGCGCCTACATCGTGATGGGCTCGAAGCAGCTCGGCGCCGACGTGAACCTCGCATGGCCGACGGCCGAGATCGCGGTGATGGGCGGCCAGGGCGCGGTCAACATCCTGTATCGGGGCGAGATCAAGAAGGCGGAGGAGGCCGGCGAGGACGTCGCGGCCGTCCGCACCCGACTCGCGAACGAGTACACGTACAACGTGGCCTCCCCGTTCCTCGCGGCAGAGCGGGGCGAGCTCGACGGGATCATCGAGCCGGCCAACACCCGCGTCTCGATCGCGAAGGCGCTGCGCGCACTGCGTGGCAAGCGTGCCGAGCTGCCCCCGAAGAAGCACGGGAACATCCCGCTGTGACCGGGAATGACACGCAGGACCACGGCGCTTCGGGTTCGGAGACGCCGATGCTCGACATCACGCGTGGGACAGCTACGGAAGAAGAACTCGCCGCCCTCATCGCCGTGATCAGCGAGGCCTACGCGACGGAGGCGGCGGACGCCGTCGCCGAGGAGCCGTCTGTCTCGGCGTGGACGCGGACACAGCGTCCGCTCCGCCGTCCGCTGCGGCGTGACATCCCGTGGGGACGTTTCGCGGGCTGACAGCCACTGCGGAGCATGCGCCGGCTCCGGTGGCGCAGGAGTGCGTCTGCGTGATCCGCGAACCCTCCGCTTCACGAATCACGCAGACGATCGTCGCAGGACCCCCAGAGCCCCGCTCGGCGACGTTCCCCGTTGCCGCCTCCACCCTTCCCGTGCAGGGTCGGGCGTCCACCCCGGCGCAGACCGGAGTCGCCTTCTCGACGTGCGACGGTGCCGAGCGCACGGGGAGACGGTGGACTCCACTGGTCTGGTCGTGGGGGAACGCCAAATACTACATCGAATCGACTTATAGTCGCAAAACCCGCATCCTCGACCGCTGCCGGACGGCGTTTGGTCCGGAGATCAGCTCTCGAGCAGCAGGTCGGAGGCGCGAGGGCTGAGGACGGAATCGAGCACGACGCACGCGGCCCCCACGGCACCGACGTCGTCCCCGACGACGGTGCCATCGACGGGGAGAGTGCGCACCGCGCGGGTCGCACTCGCGTGATCGAGCCTGCCGGGAACCTCTCGGAGGTACACGTCGGCGAGCCGTGACCAGAAGGGACCTCCGAACACGACCCGATCCACATCGAGCATGTTCGTCAGAGCCGCCGTCAGCACCGTGATGTGTGCCGCTGCCTGTCGCAGAACCTCGACAGCCGCGGCATTCCCGTCCGCCGCGTGCTCACACAGTCGGCTGAATCTCGCATCGACTGCCGCAGCATCGGACGCCTGGTGGGCGTCGTCGAACACTCCCGCGCGCTCAGCCCGTTCGACGATCGCCTGCGGGGTGCAGACGACCTCCACGCACCCTCGGGACCCGCACCAGCATGAGGGGCCGTCGGGGTCGACGATGATGTGCCCGACCTCGCCGATGTTGCGTGTGCTCCCGCGGACCGCCTCGCCGTCTCTCGCCAGGGCGGCGCCGATGCCGATCCCGAGGTAGACGAACACGAAGGAGTCGTCGGCCGACTCGCGTCGTGTCCACAACTCTCCGACCGCAGCCGACGTCGTGTCCTTCTCGAGCACCACCGGCATCCCCGTCATCTCCGCCAGCACCGCGCGCAGCGGCACACGATGCCACCCGGCGAGCTTCGGCGGGTCGATGACCGTGCCCTTCTCGGCGTCGAGCGGCCCGGGAGCCGCGACGCCCACCCCCGCGATCCGCGAACGATCCACACCGGCCTCCGCGATCAGCGCATCGATCGTCTCCGCCATGGCCTCCACGATCCGGAGCGGATCATCGGCCGGCGTGCGTACACTCCGGCGTCTGACGATGGCGCCGGACAGGTCGAGCAGCACGAACGTCATCAGTGCGGGATCGAGGTGCACGCCGACCGCGAAGCGGCTGTCGGCGACGAGTCGCAGGGTCACGCGCGGCTTGCCCGGTCCATTGATCGTGCGGCCGGCCTCTCGGATGAATCCGTCGTCGAGCAGTCGCCGTGTGATGTTGGTGACGGTCTGCGCCGACAGCCGGGTCGCGGTCGACAGCTCGATCCTGCTCAACCCCTCGCCTGATTGGCGGATCGCCTCCAGGATCACGGACTGGTTGAAGTCGCCCATACGCGGAAGATTGGTGCCACGACGCGTTCCCATCGTCCAATGATCCCCCATCGACGGGGAAATCGTGTCCCCCGAAATGCCCAAATCTTGTCCCCCAAAATACCTACAGACAATGTTTGCGGAACCCCTCAGACTGAAGAGGACGCTTCGCGTTCGGCTGGTCTCTCTGTCCCAGGGTAGACAGACGCTGATCGGCCACCAGCGGACGGTTTTCGGGTAACTGTCCGCACGGAGAGGGGCAGGCGGATTCGCCGCCCCTCTCCCACTCTCACATCCTCGACTCCGGTCACCTCCCCAGGCCGGGGCCGAGGACGCTCCCCGGTCCTGCCGGATGTTCTTGCGTCAGCGCGGAATCTCGTGCCAGAGGTCGACCGCGTCGTCATCACCCGAGGATCGGGTGCCCGCGCGGCCCACCACCGTCACGGCGACACGCGGGTCCCGCCCCGAGCGGATGATGAGCCGAGATGTCTGTGCATGACTGAGCACCACCGCCAGCTCGTCCCTGATCGCCTTGCGACGGGACTCGTCTATGCCGTCGAACCCGCCCTCATCGAAGACGGTCACGACCACTCCGCGCCGTCGGGCAGCTTCGATCGCATTGCGCACCGCGTCGTTGAGGAGGTCGGCGCCGCGCAGTTCGTCGCGCAGTCTGCCCTCGGCGAGCCGCGCGTCCAGACGTTCCTGATCGTTCAACACACCTCGCGCCGCGACCACTCTGCTGAGCACCGGACCGGCGACAGCCAGAGCGAACTGCGTGCGCAGACGCCTCTCGCGCTGACGCACCCGCTGCGTGGCATGCCACGCGGACACCGCCTGCTGGATCTCTGCGAGGCGCTCGGTGTCGCGCACCGCACGATCCCAGAACATCACGAGGAGTCGAGCGACGGCCACCCACATGATCGAGCCGACCAACCCCAGGTTGAGGGCCACGACGAACCCCAGAGACACCGACGCGGCCAGGATGAGCACCGCCAGTACGAGCCAGCCGATCAGGGACCGCCGACGCACCACACACACGACGCCGAGCAGTCCGAGCGCCCCGATGTACCAGGTCGCGAACGGGGCGGTACGATCCACCGGCTCGAGTGAGAAGGTCACGAGCACGGGAATCGCCATGCTCGCGAGCAGCGCGAGGACGGCCGACCACGTCGGCATCCGCACCGAGGAGCCGTCGCCGAGGATGGCGATGTTCACGACCACGAGGTACAGGCCGATGGCGAGGACCATGAGCAGCGGAGCGGTCGGCTGCTCGATCCACCAGATCCCCCGTGCGACGAAGTACAGGGCGAAGCCGACGGCGAGAGAGGTGGCGACGCTGCGCACGGTGCGGTTCACGCGCGCTCCCATCCCAGGGTCACGGTCGTGCCGTGCGCGTCGGAGACGATGTCGGCCGTGCCGGCGACGCCCGCCATACGTGCGAAGATCGACGCCCGGATCCCGAGACGGTCGGCACCGATCGATGCCACGTCGAAGCCGCCGCCGGTGTCCGAAACCGTCACGCCGATCCCCTCGTCGCCGTGCCCCTCGACGATGATGTGGAGTCCACGACCGTTGGCGTGGGACACGGCGTTGCCGATCGCCTGCCGCGCGGCGAGCACGAGCGCGCGAGCGGCCCGCCCGGGTATGAGGCCGATGCCGCCGCGCTCCTCGACGATCGCATCAGCGCCGAGCTCGGACAGGGCTCTGCGCAGCTCCACGACGATCTGCGCCGTGCCCACCGGCTCATCACTGCCCTCCTGCGCGACGGCCGCTTCGGTGTTCGCGAGGCGCGTGAGTGCCTCCCGGGCCATGGCGACGGCGAGCTCTTCGGCACGCTCCCCCTCGGCCCGCTCCGCGGCGATCAGCGCGGCGAGGACGCTGTCATGCATCAGTGCGGACATTGTCGCCCGCTCCTCCTCCGCGGCGGCCGCCGCAGCCGCTGTCGAGTACGACGCCACTGCCTGTCCCCTGGCCTCGTCCACGCCGGCGGCCACGGAACGGAACATCCAGCCCAGGGAGATGATGACGACCCCGAGGATGAGGGTGAACGACACGTCGAACGCGGTCGTCACCCAGAACTCGCGCGAGAACTCCCCCTGAACGAGCCGCACGTAGCCGTAGACGAACGGCATCCCCGCCGCCCAGGCGAACTGGAGCGGCAACGGGAACGCGAGCATCGCCGCGACCACGCCGACATTGACCAGGAAGAAGATCCAGGGCTGCTCGCCGGCGCCCTTGTCCGACGGGTCGACGATCGTCGGCCAGGCGGCGAGCGCGAGGACGTAGACCACGGCGAAGATACCGGAGAAGGTGCGCACCCCCCGGCCCACCAGACAAGCGACCAGCATCGCCGCCAACGGCACGAACACCACGATCAGGGTGACGACGTGCGCAGGATCCGCTTGCGAGAGCGACGCCATCGCAGAGATCAGCGCCTGCGCGCCGAGCACCGCAGAACCGATCGCGACGACGATCGCGAGGATCCGCTCCATGCGTGTGCCGGTGAAGCGCTCGTACGCCGTCTCCGTGCTCCCCGGAGAGGGGATCTTGCTCCACGCGTCGCGGATGCTGAGCGGCTCAGCGGCCACCGGGTGCCTCGTCAGCCGTGACGATCCCGTCTTCCATCGCCCGGCGCAGCAGGTCGACCTTCGTCGGCGCCGGGCGCCCGACCTCGACGTACTTCACGCGGATGCGGGTGATGTTCTCCTTGGCCGTGGAGTAGGCGACACCCAGCTTCTCGGCGACGGCCTTCAACGGCAGCCCCGTCGCATACAGACGGAGCACCTCGCGTTCACGCGTGGCGAGCTGCGCATCGGCGAACGCCCGGTCTCCCTCGACCGCGCTTGCCCATTCGACGTTGTTGAGAGCCTCGCCCTGCGCCACCGTGCGGATCGCGTCGAGCACGTCGTCGAGGGCGGAGGACTTGCTCACCACGCCGGCGGCCCCCGCGGCGAGCGCCTCGCGCACGGCTGCCGGCCGATCGGCGACGCTGTGGATCACGACGCTCGCGCCGTCGTTGACCAGTGAGGTCACGTTCTCGGTCACGGTCGTGCCGTCGCCGAGGGTGAGGTCGAGGACGACCACCTCGGCAGGTGCGGCCGCGGTGGCTTTGCGCCATTCGAGGTAGGAGACCACCGTGCTCCCGGAGAAGACCACGGTCTGCGAATCACGCGCGCACGCGGCCTCGAGGCCGAGGCGAACGGACTCGTGATCGTCGATGAGTGCGACCGTGCTCATCCCCTCAGCCTACTGAGTCCCCCCGAGAAGCCGCGGATCGCTCATCGTGTGAGCAGCGCGACGACTTCGAAGTGGTGCGAGTGCGGGAACAGATCAAAGCCCCGAAGTCGGTCGACGTTCCAACCGAGGGTGCGGAAGGTGCCGAGATCCCGGGCGAGTGCCACGGGGTCGCACGCGACGTACGCGATGGCCTCCGGCGCGAGCGCGTGCAGCGCTTCGACGACCTGCCGACCGGCACCGGCGCGGGGCGGGTCGAGCACGACGGCGCCGGTGCGCCCGCTCTTCTGCGTCGCCAGGAAGCGATCGACGCGCGCCGTCACGGCGTTCACGTCGAGCGGCGCGAGATTCACGGCGGCGTGCGCAGTGGCGCGTGCACTGGACTCGACCGTCACGATGTCGGTCCCGCCGAGATCGGCGAGCT
>NZ_DFQP01000084.1:0-391 GCF_002377845.1 Microbacterium sp. UBA3486 | reverse complement strand
GCGAGATCGGCGAGCGTCGCGGCGAACAGGCCGACCCCTCCATACAGGTCGTAGTGCGTCTTCTGGTCGTCGACATGTCCGTCGAGGATTCCGTAGACCGCGGCGTCGAGCACGGAGGCCGCGCGCGGGTGCACCTGCCAGAAGCCCGTGGCATCGACCTCGAATCGACGGTCGTTGACCATCTCGTGGATCACCTCGGGAGTGGGACGCTTGCGGAACCCACGCTGCACGCGGGGGGCGCGCTCGGTCTCCTCACGTCGGATGACGCGCACCGTGCCGTCGGCGGGCTCGACGAGTTCGATGCGGCCGGGGGCCTCGCCCTGCAGCGCGAGCGCCGCTTCGGCGATCGCGGGCCTGGCCAGCGGATGCGAGGTCACGGGGGCGACGCGGT
>NZ_DFQP01000037.1:0-24068 GCF_002377845.1 Microbacterium sp. UBA3486 | reverse complement strand
GGGCAGCCGGCGCGGCCACCACGTGCGTGGCGCGTGCGACACGGCCGGCGACCGCGGCCATGCGCTGCAGGGCGATGCCGGCGACGACGACGGCGGCGCCACCGATCCACAGCAGCGCCGAGCTTCCGGCAGCCAGGAGCTGCCACACGCCGAGCCCGGCGATGACGAGTCCGACGAGGAGAGTGCTGGTCGCGGCGACACGGACACGTCGACGTGCCCGAGCCCGTCGGATGACAGGATCGGCCCTGGTCGCCGCGAGTTGCTCACGAAGGGACTCGAGTTCGGCAGCCTCACGTTCGGACTGCACCCGCTTGGCCAGCTTCTGCTGGGCCAGTGCGGTGCGCGCGTTCAACTCGAAGCGCACCTCGCCGGGAGTCTCGCTCGTCTCGGCGAGCACACGCAGGGCCTGGTTCAGCCGCACCGCGTTGCGTTCAGCGGCGTTGTACTGGAATCGCCCCCGCCACGAAGGCAGCAGATAGAGCATCCAGAGAAGCACGGCGACGAGCACGATCACTCCTCCGCTCAGCACCGGCCCGTCCATACCGACAACGCTAAGGGCTGGAAGCTGGCTGGGCCGTACAGCAAGGCGCGTGTCGCGGCGTGTCCGTCCGGATCAGGACCAGATGACCCTTTTCACTGCGAGTTTCACTGCGAGATGCGGTCGGAGGGGGGCACCGTTGCGGCGTCGGGCGGCACCTGACCGCTGAGCCAGCGTGCGAGCACCCCCTGCGGCACATCTTCCTTGGTCAGGGCGAACGCATAGTGGTCGCGCCAGTCGCCGTCGATGTGGATGTAACGACGACGCAGCCCTTCGTAGCGGAATCCCAGCTTCTGCACGATGCGCAGGCTCGCCGCGTTCTCCGGACGGATGCAGATCTCCATGCGGTGCAGACCGTACTCCGTGAAACACGCATCCGTAGCCATCGCGACGGCGGTCGGGGTGATGCCCCGACCGGCGAATCGTTCGCTCACCCAGTACCCGATCGTCGCCGAGCACAGCGAGCCACGAGAGACACCCCACACGTTGAGCTGCCCTGCGATCTCACCGTCGTACTCCATGACGAACGGATAGCCGGAACCGTCGCGGTACTGCTGGAGCAGTCGTCGGATGCTGAGCCGCATGTCGAAAGACACCGCCCCGTACGGCACAGTGGCTTCCCACGGCTGGAGCCACGACCTGTTGGCGAGCAACTCGTGCTGCAGCGGTCGAGCGTCCTTTGCACGGACGAGCCGCAGTTCGATGGGGCCGTGTCGCATTCCCGCCGCCAGATCCATGCTGCACCGACGCCCGCAGAGCCGCCTAGAGGCGTTCCGCGAACTCCTTGAGCCAGGGACGCAGCTCGGGACCGAGGTCGTCGCGGTCGGCCGCGAGCTGCACGATGGCCTTGATGTAGTCGACACGGTCTCCCGTGTCGTAGCGACGTCCGCCGAAGATGACGCCGACGACGCCGGGGCCGTCGGGATCGGTCGCCATGGCCTGCAGGGCGTCGGTGAGCTGGATCTCGCCGCCCTTGCCGGGCTCGGTGTGCTCGAGGATCTCGAACACCGAGGCCGGAAGCACGTAGCGGCCGATGATGGCCAGGTTGGAGGGAGCGTCCTCCTGCGCGGGCTTCTCGACGAGCCCGGTCACCCGGACGGCGTCGGAGCCTTCGAGGGGTTCGACCGCAGCTGCACCGTACATGTGGATGTTGGCAGGATCGACCTCCATGAGAGCGATCACGGCAGCGCCCGAGCGCTCGTGCTCGGCGATCATGTCGGTGAGGAGCGGGTCGCGCTCGTCGATGAGGTCATCTCCGAGGAGCACGGCGAAAGAGCTGTCGCCGACGTGGGTGCGCGCACGGAGCACGGCGTGACCGAGCCCCTTCGGCTCGCCCTGGCGGACGAAGTGGATGTCGGCGAGGTCGCTCGACTTCATGACGCGTTCGAGACGGCCCGTGTCGCCCTTCTCCATGAGCTTCACCTCGAGTTCCGGAACGGAGTCGAAGTGGTTGGAGATGGCGTTCTTGTTCCGGCCGATGATGACGAGGATGTCGTCGATTCCCGCGTCCGCCGCCTCTTCGACCACGTACTGGATCGCCGGCTTGTCCACGACGGGCAGCATCTCCTTCGGCATCGCCTTGGTGGCAGGAAGGAATCGTGTCCCCAGCCCTGCCGCGGGAATGACTGCTTTGATCTTGTGGTCGCCCATCCCCTCAGCCTAGTGGTGAGCGCCCGCGTAGACTCTGAGCCATGTCGAACGACGTCGAACATGCGAAGCGTGCGCTCCGCGCCGAACTCCGCGAACGACGCCAGCTCCTGTCCGATACGCAACGCGAGACCGCGGCGACCGCGATCGGCGAGCGCCTGGACGCGCTGATCGATGAGCTCGGTGCGCAGTCCATCTCCTGCTTCCTCTCCACCACGACCGAGCCGGGCACCCGCGACTTCGTGACCAGGGCGGTGCGCCGTGGCATCCGCGTCCTCCTGCCCGTCACGCGCGCCGACGGACTGCTGGACTGGGCGGTCGCGACCGACGACGACGACGTCACCGAGGGACTGTTCGGTCTGCCCGAACCCACCGGCGAGGTGCTGGGCCCGATAGCCGTCAACGACGTCGACCTCATGATCGTCCCCGCTGCCGCGGTCGATCGCACCGGGATGCGCATGGGCTGGGGACGCGGCTACTTCGACAAGACCATCGGCTCGATGGAGAAGTGCCCGCCCGTCTATGCCGTGATCTATGATTCCGAGGTACTCGACGAACTTCCGCGCGAGGTGCACGACCAGCCCGTGGACGGCGTCGTGACCCCGTCGCAGACCCTCACCCTGTCGCCGCGGCGACGCTGATCGCAAGGACCCCCATGCCCACCTACGCCTATGCCTGCACCTCGTGCGGACACAAGTTCGACGCCGTGCAGAGCTTCGCCGACGACGCTCTCACCGTGTGCCCCGAATGCGGTGGCGCGCTGCGCAAGCAGTACGGCTCGATCGGCGTGACCTTCAACGGCTCCGGCTTCTATCGCACGGACTCGCGCGCCAAATCCGGTGGATCGAAGGATGGTTCGGCATCATCGAAGACGGAATCGACGACGAGCGCCAAACCGGCGGCCGCGTCGACTCCGGCCTCTTCCTGAGGCCCCGATCTGTTGGGGGATCCCATGCTCAAAGGTTTCAAGGACTTCCTGCTCCGCGGCAACGTCATCGACCTGGCCGTCGCTGTCGTCATCGGTACGGCTTTCACCGCGATCGTCACGGCCGTCGTGAACAGCATCATCAACCCGCTCATCGCGCTCTTCCTGAAGGCGGATGCCGCCGGTCAGTTCGGCATCCCCGTGACGAACATCTACGGCGAGACCGTCACGTTCCCCATCGGCGAGCTGATCTCGGCGATCATCAGCTTCCTCGCCGTCGCCGCCGTCGTCTACTTCGTCTTCGTGCTGCCGATGAACACGTTCAAGGCCCGCGTCGAGGCCCGCAAGGGTACTCCGGCTGAGGAGCCCGAGGAGGAGCCGGCCGCCTCGACCGAGTCCGAGCTGCTCGTCGAGATCCGCGACCTGCTCAAAGCACAGCGCGGGGCCTGACCGCCTCCGCTCGCACCCGAGACGCACGGTCCTCTTCGGAGGGCCGTGCGTTTCTGGTTCCGTGGCCCGGACGACCGGACCGGCGTTCAGCGACAGCACTGGCCCGTCATCCGGCGACTCCGTTCTTCCGGCGCCTCAGTAGTGCGGCGGCACATCCTGGATCAGCTGGTCGTCGTTCGGCCCCTTGGCGCCCTTCGGCCGCGACCGCGGAGGCACTTCGGCGGGGCCGGACTCCGGTGCCGGGTCGCTCCCCGGCACCGGGGTCAGGCGGGCACGCCGTGAACCGGTGACCCGCACCACGCGCTGGCGCGGCGTCGGGGTGTCGGACTCGTCAGTCATCGCGGGTGTCGGCGATGTCGATCGGCTGCGTGTCGTTCTCCGCACGCGGCGTCGACTCCGAGATGCCGAGAACCGCGGCGATCCGCGTCGCGGCGGTCACGGGGTCGCTGTAGAGATCGAAGGCGTGCACACGCACATAGTGCCAGCCCAGGCGACGCAGCACGTGTGGTCGCAACCGCAGTGTCTCCCGCAGAGACTCGCCCCGTGTCTCCGGGTCGGACTCGATCACGACCGCCTTGCCACCGTGCTGGGCCACCAGCGGCAGCAATCCGCGATAGTCGACGTCCACCGAGGCGCCCAGACGCCGCAGCTCCCGCGCGAGGGCGAGGGTGAGAGGATCGGCGAGGTCTTCCAGGCGCGCGTCTCGGCTGCGGGCGGCCAGTCCGCCGAGGATCGACATCAGCGTCGCCGCTCCATGCTCCAGGCGTCCGTCGTCGAAGGAGGAGGGACGGATCGAGGAGACGAGCACCATCGAGCGGCGCGCGCGCGTCATCCCGACAGTGAGGAGTCGCTCTCCGTCGGGAGTGGAGAGATCGCCGAAGTCGCTCAGCACCCGACCGTGCTTGGTGAGTCCGAAGCCGAGCGAGAAGATGACGCGGTCACGGCTCTCGGCGACCGACTCCTCGAGCGTCAGCACCGCGAACGGCTCGACCGTGTCGCGTCCGACGAAGTCCGCGACGTCGGAGCGCCCGGCGAACGCCGCGGTGACGGCGGCGCGTACGCGCTCGGCATGGCGCGCGCTCGCGGTCACGACCATGAGCGATTCGGCAGGACGATGCACGGCGTGCTCGACCACGAGCGTCACGACCCTCGCCACTTCGGCGTCCGGACTCTCGACGGCGCCGGAGATCGGGTCCGGTGTTCCCGTGCCGCCCTCCACGTAGTCGACCGTGAGGCTGCCGCGACCGAGATACGAGCCCGCCCAGGGAAGCGACACGATCTCGCCGCCGTAGAACGCGTCGTTGATGAGCTCCGCGAGGTCTTCGCCGCCCGCACGGTAGCTGCGGGTGAGCGTCATCACCGGCAGGAGCTCGGAGAGCCGCTCGAAGGCCGAGACGTCGTCGAACGGCACCTCGGCCTCCCACGACTCCTCCGGGTCCACCGCGATGCGGAACGGCGTAGGACGCTGCGTCACCGGGTCGCCGAACGCGACGATCTGGCGCGCGCGCCGGATCGCCGGGGCGGCCTCTGCGAGGTTGATCGCTGCGGCATCGACCAGGATCACCGTGTCGAACTCCACCGAGTCGGGAATCTCCGGCACCAGGTACGGCGACGAGATCCAGACCGGGGCGAGCACGTCGACAAGGGTGGGCGCGGCGCTGACGACCTGCGCGGTCGTGGTCGCCGACTGCGTCAGCGCACGGCGCAGGTGCTGCGACTGCTGCGGCTCGTCGACGATCGCGATCCGCCACTGGTTGGCCAGCTGCCAGGCGAGCAGCGGTCCGGCCATGGCGGCATGCGCCTCATCGACCAGCCGGAAGTCGCGTTCGAGCCGATCGACGACTGCGGTGTTCGCGCCGAGGAGGGCGCGGTTGTCCTGCAACGCGCGCTCGAGGAGGGACTGCCACCACGCGAACTCGAGCTCTTCACCCACCTGGGACTCGGAGACATGGCGCACGGAGAGCTCGGCGAGCAGCGGCTCCAGCCCGAGCAGAGCGAGTCGGTCGCGCAACTGGGCGCGTTCGACGAGGTTCTCGAAGACATCGGACTTGGCGGCCAGCCCCGCGAGCGTGCGCACGAGTCGCGCCACCGGGAGCGACGCCAACGGCTCGCGTCGTCCGAGTGCGGCGTCGAGCTCGGCGAGCTCGGCCTCCACCCGCTGCCAGGCCACGTACACGTCGGCGAGACCGAGGGGGATCTCGGGCGCGACACCCGCCTCGACGCACCGCTGCCACTGCGTGCGCTGCGCCTGGATGCGCAGCAGCGCCTCGTGCATCTCGGTGACGTGCACGCCCGGACGGACGTACTCCTTCGCGAGACGCCGCAGCCGACGTCTGTTCGCCCCGGACAGCCCGGGAGCGTCGCGGCGTGAACCGTGGGCCTGGATGAGCTCGCCCAGCGGACGCTCGAACACCGTCGGGCTGAATCGGTCCAGCGAGTCGCGGATCCCCTGCAGCAGACGCAGGTACTCACCCAGTTCGTCGATGGTCGAGAACGGCCGCATGTGCGTCTGAGCGATCAGCTCGTAGCCGCGCTCGAGAAGGGCGGGAACACTGTTCGCGTGCAGTCGACCGGCGAGCTCATGGGCGGCACGAGCGGCCTCGGTGCTGGAGAAGGTGACGCCGTACCACGGCGAGTCGTTCGGGCCGAAGCGGAACTCCCCGAGACGGGCCGCCTGGGCGAGCGCCTCGGCGGCCTCGGTGCGATCGGCGGCGAGTCGACGCAGGGCATCGGGGCCGAGTCGAGCAGTGGTCGACGGCGGCACGGGAAGCGACGCCAGCCGTGTCAGCTGACGGGTGGCGTCGAGCACCGAGGCGTCCAGGCCGGCGACGGGTGCGCTGAGCGCCTGACGGTAGTCGCGCAGGACGGTCCGCAGACGCACGAGTGCATCGTCGACCTCGCTGACCTTGGGCGCCGTGGCCTTCTCATTGCGTCCGATGGCCCTGACCAGATCGCGCCGCACGCTCGCCGGCGAGATCGCCAGGCTGTCGAGGCCGATCCCGGCGAGTCGGTGACGCACCCCGTCCAAGGTGGAGCGCCGCGCGGAGACGACGAGCACGCGCTTGCCGCCGCGCACCAGTTCACCCAGCGCATTGATCACGGTCTGGGTCCCCCCGGTTCCGGGAAGGGTCGCGACGGTGAGGGAATGCCCTGCCGCGATACGGGCCAGCACTGCTTCCTGCTCCGCGTCCGCATCCAGGAGGAGGTTGTCCGAGGCCGGTGCGCGATCATCCGGGCCGATGTGATGCGGGATGGCTCGCGGAGCGGTGACGCGCTCGCGGTCTCCCACGTGACCGGCCAGGGCGTTCAGCACCGGATGATCGAGGCTGCCCCCGTCCCGGGACATCAGTCCTGACACATCGGCGAACGTCGAGACCACCAGACGCGGTTCGACCGAGAACGTGTCGATCGAACGCGTCATCGCGCGCAGACTGTCGATCACGGGTTGCGGCTTGAAGATGCCGCCGTCGTAGGCCAACGCGGCGAGCGCAGTGGCATCGATCGTGAGGCCGAAGTGATCGCGAGCGATCCGCACGAGTTCGGGATTCACCTCGAAGGTGCCCTGCAGCTTCAACTCGAAATCGGAGTGGTGGCGGCGGATCGCCAACGGACGCAGCAGCACGGGGGCCGCGAAATCCGCTCCCCCGATGCGCCACCGGGCGACTCCGACGGCGAGGTGCACGGCTTCGATCCCGCGGACGGTACGGAGCTCGGTGTTCTTCGCGGTGATGCGCTCCGCGGCGAGTCGAGCGGTCCGCAGCCCGACCTCGTCGCGGAAGAGATTCGAGAGGAGAGTCGACTTGCCGGTGATGAACTGCGGCAAGCTCCCCGGGTGCGCCTTGGAGATGTCGATGCCCGACTCCGTGCTGTCACGGAAGCTCACGAGCGGCGAAGGGCCACCGAGGTCGGCTGCCTCGGCCCTCAGACGCGTCCGCTCGGCCTCTGCGGCGTGTGCGATGTCGAGGCCTGTCGTGGTTCCGTGCAGATCGCTGATCGACACAGCAGCATCCACCGCTGTGTCGTCCGCAGACTTGTCTTCACGTCGCCACACACTGACACCCTAGGCGTGCGACCTGCGGAGACGGGGTATCCCAGGCGGGTTTCCGCCGAATTTCCGCCGATTCTGCGCTACGTAGGGGGTGGCGCACTTCTCCTGCCCGATGTGAACCCGGGTCGCGTTCTCCACTCGGAACGTCAAGCATGCGGTTCCGCGTCGAGCCGAGCGGACAGGATGGGGGCATGACGTTCCGCTACGACTTCGCCCCGACGCCGTTCGGGGATGCTCTCGCGGTGTTCTCCGACGAGGGCATCGTGCGATTCGACCTCTCCGAGTCCGAAGACCCGCGCGTGCCCTGGCTACTCGAAGGCGTGTCCCATCAGTTGAGAGCAGTGCCAGAGCCCGACCCCGGAGCCGCCGACGAACTCGCTCATCTCCTGTCCGACTACTTCGACGGCGAGCCGGTGCGTTTCGACAGGCACATCCGCCTCGACTGGCGGCTCGTCGACGGGTTCGCCCTCGCCGCGCTGCAGACCATCTGCAGCATCGAGTGGGGCCAGACCATGAGCTACGGGGAGGTGGCGATCCTCGCGGGTCACCCCGGGGCTGCGCGCGCCGTCGGCACCGCGTGCCGCATCACCCCCTTCTCGATCATCGTGCCGGTGCATCGGGTGGTGCGCTCCGACGGCAGCGCAGGGCAGTACGGAGCGCACCCCGATCGCAAGCGGTTCCTGCTCGACCTCGAGGCGCACTGAGGTCGGCAGGCGACGTCGTGGACCCGGCGAGTAGGCCGCCGGGTCCACACGCTTCCCCTGGGAGGCGATGGATCCGACGCCGTCCGCGACGACGACGGTGACGATGACACGGGTGATATCGTCGACGCTACGAAACGGGGAACAGCGTCACCCCGGAAGTAGGTAGTCGTGTCCTCACCCGTCACCCGCGAATCCGAGGCGGATCTCGTCGCGAACGCCGTGCGCGAGCTCGCCAGGCGGACGCGCTTCCCCGTCGCGTTCGGCGGTCTCATCGAAGAAGGCGTCGTGAGCGTCACGAGCATCGTCGGTGCGCGCACGCGGTCGCTGGACGGGCTCCGGGTGCGACCCGAGCGCGGGCTCGGCGGGCGGGCCATGATGGAGCTCCGCCCCCGGATGACGAGCGACTACGGGTCGTCACAGCAGATCACGCACGACTACGACGTGTTCGTGCTCGGCGAGGGCCTGCGCACCCTCCTCGCGCTGCCGATCGTGGTCCACGGCCGTTCCCGCGGAGTGCTGTACGCCGGCGGATGGGATGAGGAGCGGGTGGGCGGTGTGACCACGGCACCCGCCATGCAGGTCGCGCAGGCCGTCGCCGATGAGCTGCGCATCCGCGACGAGGTGCAGCGCCGTCTGCAGGAGACCACGCGCGGCGACGAGGTCGTGGCGCCGGCACAGCGCGAGGAGCTGAGGCAGAGCTTCGCAGAGCTGCGGAGCATCGCCGCCTCCGTGGAAGACGCGGATGTCCGCGACCGGATCGCGCAGGTCGAACGACGCCTTATGACCCTCGCCGGTGACGTCGCATCACCCGCGACGAGCCCCATCCCCACCGTCCACCTGTCTCCGCGAGAGACCGATGTGCTCGCATGCGCGGCTCTCGGTTCGACGAATGCCGAGATCGCCGCGCAGCTCGGTCTGCGCGAGGGGACCGTCAAGGCCTACCTCGGCACGGCGATGTCGAAACTCGACGCCTCGACTCGCCATGCCGCCGTGGCGAGGGCTCGCCGCGCCGGACTTCTCCCCTGACCACACAGAATTGATTTATTGCGTATTGCGCGTCCACATTACCGCGGCTCGCTATTCGCAACTTGTCGCATTTCCTCGGAGCGAGTAAAGTCGCGATCATGGCGAGAAGAATTGTGCATCAGCTGGTCGACGACATCGATGGCAGCGTCCTGGAAGTGGGCGAAGGCGAGACGGTGCATTTCTCGCTCAACGGCACGGCATACGAGATCGATCTGAATGCCGCGCATGCGGAAGAATTGCGTTCGGCGTTGGCGCCTTATGTGACAGCAGGCCGAAAGGCCGGCTCATCGAATTCTCCGCGCGCGACATCGACTCGCAAGCGACCTGCACGAAACCCTGAGGTCGCGGCCATCCGCGCGTGGGCGAACGAGAACGGACACAAGCTCTCCGAGCGTGGCCGCATTCCCGCGCAGATCGTCGACGCGTACAACGCGGCGCACTGATCGCAGACCGAGATCGTCGAGTTCCCCTGCTGAAGCGGGGGAACTTTACGCCCCTTCCTGCACCCAGGCTTCGTCGCGGAGCGTGATCTCTTCCGTCATATCCGTGAGGAATCGGATCACGGTTTCCCTTTCAGCGGGAGTGAGACGGGCGGCAGAATAGAAGCGCTTCGCCTGCTGACGACCGACCGTCTCCATGGCTGCATGTCGCGTCTCCGCGGTGATGGTGATCTCCAGTGCCCTGCGATCGGTGGGGTGAGGGGCACGCGTGATGTGGCCTCCCTGCTCCAGACGATCGAGGAGCTTCGTGGTCGCCGCGGTCGAGACACCGAGGTGGTGCGCGATTCCCCCCGGCGTCGCCACCAGGTTCCGGTTCGCGCACACGATCAGATAGTGCAACGCACGCATGTCCGTCTCATTCAGACGCATGTATCGACGTGACGCCTGGGACAGCGCCTGCTCGGCTTCGCGCAGTCCGGCGAGCGACTCCATCACCCGGGCGATCTGCTTCAACTCCTCCGGCGGAACACCGCTTCGATCGATCAGGACGCTGCGGGGATCACTTGCCTCGACGTCGTAGATCGCCGAATGGACGAGCCCGTCAGGCGTATCCGCGGACGTTCGCGATCCGCCGTCGCCGACGGGGAGCGAATCCTGCGCGCCCGCGTGCGGGCTGGTGCCGGGCTCCGTGGTCATGCGATCATGTTACACACCAACAGTTTCATGCTAAGTTGACTACTCACCAAGTTAGCTAAATATGAACGCTCGAGATCTGGGAGATGCCATGGACGACGTGACCCTCCTCGCCGAAGACGGGACAGCTCTCGGCACGCTCCCGAAGAGCGAAGTCCACACGAGAGACACTCCCCTGCATCTCGCCTTCTCCTGCTATGTCCTCGACAGGGAGGGGCGGCTGCTCCTCACTCGTCGAGCGCTCGCGAAGAAGACGTGGCCGGGCGTCTGGACGAACAGCTTCTGTGGTCATCCACGACCGGACGAGACGATGGACGAGGCCGTGCGCCGACATGGCGTCGGCGAGCTCGGCATCCACCTCACCGAGATCCGCATGGCACTCCCCGACTACCGCTATCGGGCGGTGGATGCGAGTGGCATCGTCGAGAACGAGATCTGCCCCGTGCACGTCACGATCCTCGACGGCGACCCGGCCGCCAATCCCGATGAGGTGTCGGAATGGATCTGGGTCGAAGTCGATTCGCTGATCGAGGCTGTCACGCATGCACCCTTCGCGTTCAGCCCCTGGCTCGTGGAGCAGCTGCCGCAGCTGCGACAACTCGGCGAGGTGTGACGCATGAGCGTGACGACGACCGAGGAATCGCTCGCGACGCGGATCGAGGAGGCGCTGCGTCATCGATTCTCCGAGAGGAGCGCCGCCGCAGAGCGGTACGGGAACGAGTTCGTGGGGCTGTGGCGGGCCGCGGAGGAGCACGCCCTCGGCGGAAAGCTCATCCGCCCCCGGCTCCTCCTGGATCTGACGCACGCGTTGGCCCCCGCTCCCCTGAACGCCGACGAGACGCGCACGGCCATCGATGTCGCAGCCCATGTCGAGCTTCTCCACTTCGCCTTCCTGCTGCACGACGATGTCATCGACGGCGATCTGATGCGACGACGGCGTCCCAATCTGATCGGTGCGCTCGTCGCCGAGCACGCGGCGCGACCGACCGAAGCCGCCCTGCACTGGGCCCGATCGAGCGCGATCCTGCTCGGAGACCTGCTCCTGTCTTCGGCGGTGCTGGGCTTCGCCCGAGCGGACGTGATGCCCGAAGCCCGCGATCGTCTGCTCGGCCTGCTCGAACAGACCATCTTCGAGACGGTGGCCGGCGAGCACGCCGACGTCGCCCTCAGCGACGGCATCATCGCCCCCGACCTGCGCACGATCCTCTCCACGAGCGCGTACAAGACGTCGACATACTCCTTCGTGCTCCCGCTGCGCGCTGCAGCGGTGCTCGCCGACTCGTCGACTGCGACCGAGGAGTATCTCGCCATGATCGGGTTGCACCTCGGCCTCGCCTATCAGCTGCAGGATGACCTGCTCTCCGTGTTCGGAGACCCGGAAGAGCACGGCAAGGACCCGTTCTCGGATCTACGCGAAGGCAAGGAGACCGCGATCATCGCCTACGCTCGCATGACAAGCCAGTGGGACGACATCGAACTGCACTTCGGAAGACCGGATCTCAGCCCGACCGACGGTGCCGATGCCCGTGATCGACTGCGCGAATGCGGCTCGGAGACCTTCGTCCGAGGCTTGGTGCAGGAGCATCTCGACGCCACGGACGCCGCACTCCTCGAAGCGGAAGCCGATGGTCTGCCCCCGGCGGCCGGACAGGTACTGCGAACCCTCGCCTCCCGAGTCGGAAGTCGCAGCCGATGAACGCGGACGCGGCCGATCGTCGGGACAGCACCGCCCTCCGGCGCTTCAACCGCACGGCGGAGATCGCGACGACCGATGTCATCCGCAGCTATTCGACGTCGTTCGGACTCGCGACCCGTCTTCTCGGACGCCGTCATCGCCAGCACGTCCGAAACATCTACGCGATGGTGCGCATCGCCGATGAGATCGTCGACGGCGTCGCCGCCGAAGCTGGTCTGGACGTGACCGCGCAATCCGCCGCGCTCGACTCCTACATCGCGGAGACGCATCGTTCGATGCGCAGCGGCTACAGCAGCGATCTCATCCTGCATGCGTTCGCGCGGACCGCGCGCGAGTGCGGGATCGGCGAGGACCTGACGCAGCCGTTCTTCGACTCGATGCGCGCAGACATCGACGAAGACGCCGGCTTCGCCGCCTATGACGTCGAAGCCCACGCGGCGTACGTCTACGGCTCCGCCGAAGTCGTCGGTCTCATGTGCCTGCAGGTGTTCCTCCGGAATACCGAACGCGCGCCCGAAGACCTCGCGACGCTGCGGCACGGCGCCCGTCAGCTCGGTGCGGCCTTCCAGAACGTGAACTTCCTGCGCGACCTCGCCGATGACACCGACCGCCTGCACCGCGGCTACCTCGGCGGCGCTGCGCGTCTGACCGATGCCGACCGGGACGCGTGGGTGCAGACCGTGTTCCGGCAACTGGCCGACGCGCGTGACGCTATCCCCCTGCTGCCGAAGGACGCCCGCGCGGCGGTGCGCAGCGCCCTGGCTCTGTTCGCCGCTCTGACCCGCCGTGTGGCACAGACCCCCGCCGACGTCCTCTACCGACGCCGGGTACGCGTTCCGGATCCGATCAAAGCCGCTCTCGCCGCTCGGTCCGTGCTCGTCACAGCGATGGAGCGGGACCGATGAGCCGGGTTGTGGTGATCGGTGCCGGAGTCGCCGGTCTCGCGACCGCGGGACTGCTCGCCCGGGACGGGCACGAGGTCGTGATCCTCGAGAAGAACGATCGCGTCGGCGGCCGCGCCGGGACGATCGAACGCGACGGCTTCCGTTTCGACTCCGGGCCGTCCTGGTATCTGATGCCCGAGGTCTTCGACCACTTCTTCGAGATGATGGGCACCACGACCGATGCGCAGCTCGATCTCATCCCCCTCGATCCGGGATACCGGGTGTTCCGCGACCCGGATGCGGTCGGTGGCGGATCCGGTCCCGTGACCGTCCCCGCAGGACGCGATCAGGTCACTGGACTCTTCGAAGCACTGGAGCCCGGCTCCACGGCGACGCTGGACGCCTACCTCGACTCCGCGCAGCATGCCGGAGCGATGGCGCAGAAGTACTTCCTCTACAACCCCTTCACGCGCATGCGTTCGCTCCTCGCCCCCGAGGTCCTCCGAGCACTGCCGCGCCTCTCCGCCCTGCTCGGAACACGCCTGCAGTCCTTCGCGGCCCGGCGCTTCACGCACCCCGTGGTCCGACAGATCCTGGGCTATCCCGCGGTGTTCCTCGGCACCGACCCGCGAAGCGCGCCGGCGATGTACCACCTGATGAGCGCCCTCGATCTCGACCAGGGAGTCAGCTATCCGCAGGGCGGCTTCTGGCGGGTGATCGAGCGGATCGAGGCGCTGGCGCGCGACGCGGGGGTCCGCATCGAGACCGGGGCGGAAGTCACCGGAATCCGCACCCAGGACGGCGGCGACGGTACCTACGTGACCGGCGTGGGCTGGGTCGACGCCTCCGGCTCCACGCACACGGAGAGCGCCGATGTGGTGGTCTCGGCGGCCGATCTGCACCACACGGAGACGGCGCTGCTTCCCCCCTCGCTGCAGACCTACCCCGAGTCGTGGTGGGCACGGCGCACCAGCGGACCGGGCGGAATCCTCGTGATGCTCGGGGTTCGCGGCACACTCCCCGAGCTGCCGCACCACTCCCTGTTCTTCACCGACGACTGGGACGCGAACTTCGATGCGATCTTCGGTGCCACGCCGACCGTTCCCGAGCCGGCATCGATCTACGTGTGCCGGCCGAGCGCAACGGATCCCGACGTGGCCCCTGCCGGCAGCGAGAACCTGTTCGTGCTGATCCCGGTCCCGGCGGACGTCGATCTCGGACACGGCGGACCCGACGGAGCGGGATCGCCCGAGATCGAGCGCGCCGCGGATGCGGCGATCGATCAGATCGCGGCGTGGGCGGGGATCCCCGACCTCCGCGAACGCATCGTCGTGCGCGAGACGACCGGTCCCGCAGACTTCCGCGACGACTATCACTCCTGGCGCGGAGGAATGCTGGGGCCGGCGCACATCCTCTCGCAGAGCGCGATGTTCCGCGCGCAGAACGCTTCTCGGCGCGTGCAGGGCCTGTTCTACGCCGGGGCCACCACCGCGCCCGGCGTCGGTGTCCCGATGTGCCTGATCAGTGCGGAGATCGTCCTCAAGCGCGTCCGCGGCGACCACTCCCCCGGCCCGCTCCCCGTTCCCGGCTCTTCCGCTGCCATGACGGAGGCGCCCTGATGGGCGCCGTGTATCTGGCGGCCCTCCTCCTGTCGCTGAGCTGCATGCTGCTGCTGGATTGGCGGTTCCGCCTCTTCTTCTGGCGCGACGCGGTGTCGGCCGCGGTCGTCACGGCCGTCGGCCTCGTCTTCTTCCTGCTCTGGGACGTGGCGGGCATCGCCAACGGGATCTTCTTCCGGGGCGAGGGCGCGATCGCGTCGGGTCTGCTCCTGGCCCCCGAGCTTCCCATCGAGGAACCCGTGTTCCTGGTGTTCCTCGTGGTGTGCACCATGGTGATCTACACCGGATCCGCCCGGGTCATCTCCCGACGCCGAGCGCGGCGGCGCGACGAGGCGGAGGCATCATGACCTACCTCCAGCTCTCCGCCTGCTTCGTGGCTGTCGCCACGTTGGGCGGAATCGGGCTCGCGCTCGCCTCCCGCACGCGCGGCCCGCGCCCGATCGCCGTGCTGCTGACCGTGGTCGTGCTGTTCGTGCTCACCGCGGCGTTCGATACCGCGATGATCGCGAGCGGCCTGTTCCACTATGCGCAGGACCCGCTGCTCGGCCTGCACGTCGGCCTGGCTCCGATCGAGGACTTCGCCTATCCGCTCGCGGGGGCGCTGCTCCTCCCGGCCCTGTGGACCGCGATGCGTGCCCGGCGGCGGGCGCACGATAGTCGACCGATCGATGAGGAGACTTCACGATGAGCACCGCCGCAGCTCCGCCGAGCAGCATCGGACGAGACATCGCCCAGATCATCCTGTCGTCGCGTCCGATCAGCTGGATCAACACCGCCTTCCCCTTCGCCGCCGCCTACCTCCTCAGCACCCGCGAGATCGATCTGACATTCGTGATCGGCACGCTGTACTTCCTTGTCCCTTACAACCTCGCGATGTACGGGATCAACGATGTCTTCGACTATGCCTCCGATCTGGCGAACCCGCGCAAGGGCGGCATCGAAGGGGCTCTCCTCGCCCCTCGCATCCATCGAGCGACGCTGTGGACGGCCGCGGCGACCAACATCCCTTTCCTGGTCTACCTCGTCGTGGTGGGAAACCCGGCGTCGTGGCTCTGGCTGACGGTCAGCGTATTCGCGGTCATCGCCTACTCCGCGCCGGTCCTCCGATTCAAGGAGCGCCCGTTCCTGGATTCCGTCACCTCCAGTACGCACTTCGTGAGCCCCGCCATCGTCGGACTCGCCCTGGCCGAGGCGCCCGTGACCGTCGGCGCGGCGATCACGCTCGGTGCCTTCTTCCTGTGGGGCATGGCCGCCCACGCCTTCGGAGCCGTGCAGGACATCGGCCCTGACCGGGAAGCCGGGATCTCGTCGATCGCGACGGTCATCGGCGCACGCGCGACGGTGCGACTGTCGGTGTCGCTGTGGGTGATCGCGGGGGCGGCGATGCTGCTGACCCCCTGGCCGGGCACGCTCGCCGCCGCCCTCGCGCTGCCCTACATCGTCAACGCGGCGCCGTGGTGGAACGTGACCGACGAGACCTCCGCCTCCACGAACCGCGCCTGGCGACGTTTCATCGCCCTGAACTACTTCGCCGGCTTCCTCGCGACGATGATCCTCATCCTCGCCTGGATCTCCTGACCCCCAGCTCCGCCCGAAAGGAATCCGATGTCCCGCCCCGATGCCACGCCGACCCCGCCCGCGAGGGAGCGTTCACGACGACACTCCTGGGCGCGGATCTTCCTCCCCGTGGCGCTGATCCTCGTGTGGCTGGTGGGTGCCTCACTCGGAGGGCCCCTGTTCGGCAAGGTCGACGAGGTGTCCTCCAACGAGCAGACGACCTACCTCCCCGAATCGGCGGATGCCACCCAGGTGCAGAAGCTCCTCGGGGAGTTCAACGACAGCGACTCCATCCCGGCGATCGCCGTGTTCACGTCCGACGACGCGCTCACGGCGTCGGAGATCGACGCGATCTCCGACGCCGTCGCGAATGCGCCGAAGGTGGAAGGCGTCGGCGACGAGGTCTCTCCGGCGCTCCCCTCCGATGACGGGCAGGCGGTGCAGGCGTTCATCCCGATCGACGCCGATGCCGAGCTCGCGGACGTGACGACGGCCCTCGGCGAGGAACTGCGCGACGCGGTCCCCAGCGGGGTCACCGTGTACATCACAGGACCCGCCGGCTTCAGCGCCGACCTGGTAGCCGGTTTCGCCGGCATCGACGGGCTGCTCCTCGGCGTCGCCCTCCTCGCGGTCCTCGTCATCCTGGTGCTGGTCTACCGATCGTTCCTCCTGCCACTCGTCGTGCTGTCGACGAGCCTGTTCGCCCTCTGCGTCGCTCTGCTCGTGGTGTGGTGGCTGGCGAAGTTCGAGGTGCTGCTGCTCAGCGGTCAGACACAGGGGATCCTCTTCATCCTCGTGATCGGCGCCGCCACCGATTACGCGCTGCTGTTCGTCGCGCGTTTCCGAGAGGAGCTGCGCATCGCGCAGGACAAGGGAACGGCGGTCATGGCGGCATGGAAGGGCTCGGTCGAACCGATCGTCGCCTCGGGCGGCACCGTGATCGCCGGACTCCTCTGTCTGCTGCTCAGCGATCTGAAGTCGAACAGCACCCTGGGGCCGGTCGCGGCGATCGGCATCGTGTTCGCGATGCTCTCGGCTCTCACCCTGTTGCCGTCGCTGCTGCTGCTCTTCGGCCGCGCGGTGTTCTGGCCGCGACGCCCCCGCTTCGAACCGGAGGTCGTCGCCGCCGAGCACGGCATGCGCACGACGGGCCTGTGGGCACGTCTCGCCGGCCTCATCAAGCGCCGCCCACGGGTGATCTGGATCGTGACGACGCTCGTGCTCCTGGCCGGGGCGGCGGGCATCACCCAGCTCGACGCCGATGGCGTGCCGCAGTCCGACCTGGTGCTCGGCGCGTCGGAGGCCCGTGACGGACAGGTCGCGCTCGGCGAGCACTTCCCCGGTGGATCCGGAAGCCCCGTATACGTGGTGGTAAAGGAGGATCGGCTGCAGGATGCGGCTGACGTCCTGCTCGCTAACGACGGTGTCGACGGGGTCTCCGTGACGGCCGCCGATTCGCCCAGCGGCAGCGCCCCCGTCACCGAGGACGGCATCTCGGCGATCGGAGCACCCGGCACGCCCGCACCCGAGCCGACGACGGTCGACGGAGAGGTGCTCCTGCAGGGCACCCTGACCGATGCCGCCGACTCCGCCGCCGCCGCGTCGACCGTGCGCGAGCTGCGTAGCGAGCTCGACGGCATGGGCGCGCTCGTGGGCGGTGTCACGGCCACGTCGATCGACACGAACGATGCATCGATCCACGACCGGAACCTCATCATCCCGGTGATCCTCGTGGTGATCATGTTCATTCTGATGCTGCTGCTGCGGTCGATCCTCGCGCCGGTGCTGCTGATCCTCACGACGGTGCTTTCCTTCGGCACGGCGATGGGGGTCTCGGCCCTCGTCTTCAACGGGATCTTCGCGTTCCCTGGCGCGGACCCCGCGGTTCCGCTCTTCGGGTTCGTGTTCCTCGTCGCGCTCGGCATCGACTACAACATCTTCCTCATGACGCGCGTCCGTGAGGAATCGAAGGCGCACGGGACTCGGGAGGGCATCCTGCGTGGGCTCTCGATCACGGGCGGGGTGATCACCTCGGCGGGTCTCGTCCTCGCCGCGACCTTCGCCGCACTGTCGGTGATCCCGATCCTCTTCCTCGTCCAGCTGGCCTTCATCGTGGCCTTCGGCGTGCTCCTCGACACCTTCGTCGTCCGCTCGCTGCTGGTTCCCGCCCTGACCTACGACATCGGCAAGGCCATCTGGTGGCCGTCGAAGCTGTGGCGGCGCGGGGAGGACTGAGACGTGGCGGCGTGCATCCGGTCGCTTAGACTGGGTGCGCGCCCTCGTAGCTCAGGGGATAGAGCAGCCCTCTCCTAAAGGGCAGGTCGCAGGTTCGAATCCTGTCGCGGGCACGATGTAGAAGAGGGGCCATCCGAAGGGTGGCCCCTCTTCGGCGTCTCAGGCGGCGAGCGCCAGGTAGGGCTCCCACCGTGGATCGCTGCGTTCGGTCCCCCGCACCGTCCAGGCGGTGCCGTGCGGAGGACGCGGAGTGAAGCGCAACTGCCAGCGCATCTCCTGCGGTGTGCGATCGCTCTTGACGTTGTTGCAACGGAGGCAGCAGGCGACAAGGTTCTCCCAGGAGTCCGCTCCCCCGCGCGAACGCGGCAGCACGTGATCGATCGTCGATGCCGCCTTGCCGCAGTAACCGCAGCGGTGGTTGTCGCGGCGCAGCACACCGCGACGCGTGACCGGCACCCGCCTGCTCGTCGGAACGCGCACATAACGCGCCAGGATGATGACCGCCGGGCGATCGTAGACGCCGTGGGTGCCCCAGACGGGGTCTTCCTCCACACGTTCGATCACGGTCGCCTTGTCGTTCATCACCAGCACCAGGGCTCGTTTGAACGACACGATCGCGAGCGGTTCGTATCCGGCATTCAGGACCAGTGTGCGCATTCGTCATCCTCTCGATCCGCCGGGACGGCTTCCCGGCACTCTCGACTCACACGAGGTCGTGCAGGAGGCAGATCGAACGCGGGGACGAAAAAAGGCGCCGTCTAAAGACAGCGCCTTTCGCGCACGGCAACGCCGTGGCATCCCTGCGGGCTATGCAGAAGGACGTGACGACCGAGGGCATCCATGGTTCGGATGGTCGGTATTCGCTCCATCAGCCTCTCCCACCTGTACGACAACGGGATCAGGCTAACCCATCCCCCTGGGTGCAGGGCGAAACGGCGGGTGAATGGAAAGAGGCGTGTCCGGAAATCAGCCGGCGTTGACGGAGAGCCAGGACATCGGCTCGACGAGTCCGCCGTTGATCCAGACCTCGAAGTGGAGATGGTTCGCGGTCGAGCGACCAGTGCTGCCGACGTAGCCGATCAACTGTCCGGCCGAGACCGTCTGGCCGACCTGTACCTGACGCGAGCCGTAGAGCATGTGGCCGTACGTGGTCTGCAGTCGCTGCCCACCGACGACGCTGTCGAGCATCACGGCCACGCCGTAGCCCCCGATGCTCTCTGCGGAGGCGCGGACCACACCGGCGGCAGCCGCATAGATCGGGGTTCCGGCCGGGGCGAGCATGTCGGCACCGTTGTGCCCACCGCCCACGGTACGGCTGACGTTCCACGATCCCATCGGAAGCGGATAGCGCACCTCACCCGATCCCGGCGACGTGAGCGCGTAGCCCGCGGTGTTGAAGCGGGATGAGGAGGTCGATGCGGTGGAAGCGGCAGCAGCAGCGGCACGAGCGGCAGCGGCTTCCTCCGCCTTCTTCTTCGCGATCTCCTCGGGGGTCGTCGCGCTGAACGTGCCGCGAGCGAGCGGCGCCGCGGTGGCCTGGGAGGCGACGACGAGAGATTGTGCGTCGACGGCAGCGAGCTGCTGCACGGTCGTCGGCGCAGCCTCGCTCGGCTTCGACGAGGCGAAAGCCGGCAGGGCGATGCCGGCGACGAGTGCACCGACGGCCCCGAAGATGGCGATGGATCGGAGTGGCTTGACGACCTTGCGAGCACTCACCCGGGCGCCGGGGCGGCGGGCGGGTACGCGGTCTTCAGATGTCTTCTTCGCGGGCGGTTCGATGTCTGCGGCCAAAACTTGGTCCTCCTGGGCCCTCACGCTGTTCGGGTCAGCGCTGGCTCGTCGGCACTCTGCTCTCGTGGCACGAATGTAGCTCGGGTACTTTGTGCGTTCCTGCCGTGAAGACGACGAGCCTGGAAGGCGATCTTCGCGGGTTCATCTCCAGCGGGCTTCTTCGCTGGCGACTTGACCGAGGTTACCGGAAGATAACGATCATGTCACCCTGGGAAACTGGCAATCCTCGCAGAAGCCCGCGACGCCCCGTCTGCGTGGCGGTGTCGCACCCGGATTCCTCGCGGGATCAGGCCGGTTCGCCCACCAGGAAGATGTGCGACGCCAGCTCCACCGGGAGCTCGAGGCCGTCTTCCTTGCCATCCATCTGGATGAGCACGTAGCCCTCGCTGAAGCGGAAGTCGCCGTGTGCTCCGGGAACGACTCCCGCATCGCGCAACTGCTCGAGAAGTTCGGGGTCGACCTGGGCGGGCTCGGCGAGACGACGGACCGTGCCCTCGACCGGTTCCCCCGCCGCATTGAGACGCTGGACGAGACCGATGACCCCCTCGTCGAAGGTGCGCGCCGGCACGTCGCCGAGCTGGTCGAGACCGGGGATCGGGTTGCCGTACGGCGATTCCGTCGGGTGTCCGAGCAACTCGACCAGGCGACGTTCCACCTGCTCGCTCATCACGTGCTCCCACCGGCAGGCCTCTTCATGCACGAACGCCCAGTCGAGCCCGATCACGTCGGAGAGCAGACGCTCGGCGAGACGGTGCTTGCGCATCACGTCGACCGCCTTGCGACGGCCGGCGTCGGTGAGCTCGAGCGTGCGGTCTTCCGAGACGATGACGAGCCCGTCGCGCTCCATCCGACCGACGGTCTGCGACACGGTCGGTCCCGAATGGCCGAGGCGCTCGGAGATGCGCGCGCGCAGCGGCACGATGTTCTCCTCCTCGAGTTCGAGGATGGTGCGGAGGTACATCTCCGTGGTGTCGATCAGGTCGGTCATGTGCGGGCCCTCCGAGGTTCTTAGGCAAGCCTACATTCCCGGACCGACATCGGACTCGCCGCGGTCCGGAGACATGCCGGGCGCCCCCTAGAATCGACGCATGGCGATCGAGATTCCCCGTGACCTCCTGCCCATCGACGGCCGCTTCGGCTGCGGTCCCTCGAAGGTGCGCCCTGCGCAGCTCGAGGCCCTGGTCACGTCGGGAGCCTCGATCCTGGGGACATCCCATCGACAGGCACCCGTGAAGAACCTCGTCGGCAGCATCCGCGAGCAGCTCGCCGCTCTGTTCCGCGTTCCCGAGGGATACGAGATCATCCTGGGCAACGGCGGATCGACGGCCTTCTGGGACGCTGCGGCCTTCGGCCTCATCGAGCAGCGCAGCCAGAACCTCGTCTTCGGCGAGTTCGGCGGGAAGTTCGCCGCCTCCGCAGGCGCCCCCTGGCTCGAGGCGCCCGACGTGCGCAAGGCCGAGCCCGGCTCGCTCACCGTCGCCGAGGTGGTGGAGGGCGTGGATGTGTACGCCTGGCCGCACAACGAGACCTCGACCGGCGTCGCCGCTCCGATCCAGCGCATCGCCGCCGACGGCGCTCTGACCGTCATCGATGCGACGAGTGCCGCGGGAGGCATCGACTTCGACGCCGCTCAGGCCGACGTGTACTACTTCGCGCCGCAGAAGAACCTCGGCTCCGACGGCGGCCTGTGGTTCGCCGCGGTCTCGCCGGCTGCCGTCGAGCGCATCGAGCGCATCGCGGCATCGGGTCGCTACATCCCGGAGTTCCTGAGCCTGAAGAACGCGGTCGACAACTCGCGCCTCAACCAGACGCTGAACACCCCCGCACTCACGACCCTGCACCTCCTCGACAACCAGCTCCGCTGGATCCTCGACAACGGCGGGCTCGGCTGGGCGGCTGCACGCACCTCCGAGTCGTCTTCGGTGCTGTACGACTGGGCCGAGGCGTCTTCGGTCGCCACGCCCTTCGTCACGGACGCGTCGCACCGCTCCCCCGTGGTCGCGACGATCGACTTCGACGACAGCATCGACGCCGCGGCGATCGCCAAGGCCCTCCGCGCCAACGGCATCGTCGACACCGAGCCGTATCGGAAGCTCGGGCGCAACCAGCTGCGGGTGGCGACGTTCGTCTCGATCGAGCCGGATGACGTGCGCCAGCTGACCCGATCGATCGAGTATGTCCTGGAGAACCTGGGCGCCTGAGCGCCCGGGGTCACTCCTCCTCGTCGACCTCGCCGGCGTCCTCATCGAGGGCGTCGGCGTCGTCGTCGAGGTCTTCGTCTTCCGACTCTCCGTCGTCGGACTCCTCGTCGTCGGCGGCGCCCTCATCGAGTTCGTCGATGTCGACGCCGTCCAGGTCGCCGGCGTGCAGGATGTCGGCCTCACCGTCGTCATCGTCATCGTCATCGTCGAGGTCGTCGTCCTCGAGGACACCGTCCTCGTCGGCGTCGAGCGCTTCTTCGCCGGCGGCATCGTCCCCGGCGGCCGCGGCCGCCTCGGCGAGTTCGACCTGATGCGCGCGGTACTCGGCGAGACGCTCGGCCCACGGCACCCACTCCGGGGCCAGGAGAGCGCCGTCACCGGGAAGGAGCTCGACTTCGAGTACCGTCGGTTCCTCGCCTTCGACGCGAGCGACGGTCACCGTCCAGTACCACCCCGGGTAGCCGGCGAGTCGGTTCTCGAAGCGCAGCGATACCGACCCGTCGTCCTCGGCGAGATATCCGGCGGCGGGGCCGACGGTGGACGCCGGAGTGATCTCGGCCAGCGCGGCCAGCGCGAGATCATGGGCGTCGAGGAGACGCGCGTCGGCGTCAGGCTTCGAGGTCATCAGCGACCTTGCGCAGGACGGCCGCGATCTTGCGACCCTGAGCGGAGGAGGGGTAGCGTCCACGGCGCAGATCCCCGCCGATGCCGTCGAGGAGCTTCACGAGGTCCTCGACGATGATGGCCATGTCGTCGGCCGGCTTGCGCTTGGCCTTCGAGAGGCTGGGCGGCGCTTCGAGCACACGTACCGACAGCGCCTGCAGCCCGCGCTTGCCGTCGGCCACGCCGAACTCCACGCGCGCACCGGCCTTCACCGCGGTGCCGGCAGGCATCGCGGAGGCGTGCAGGAAGACGTCCTGGCCGTCATCGCTGGCGATGAAGCCGAAACCCTTGTCTTCGTCGTAGAACCTGACCTTGCCGGTGGGCATGGGAGAACCTCGCTGAGATCGATATGCAGAACAGTGGACGCGCTCGTGCGCGTACGCCCAGCCTACCGGTCGCGGCGCGCGCAGAGCAGAAGCCTCAGTGCGAGTAGGCTGATGCGGATGAGCACGCAGAACTCGGAACCGGAGGTTCCCATCCGCCGGCTGGATCGCATCCTGGCGTTCACCGCGCTCGGAATCGCCGCAGCGTCGGTGGTGTGCTTCTTCGCGATCATCATCGGCACGGCGCTCGGGATGGGGCAGGCCGCATTCGGCGAGGGCATCTGGCCCGTGATCGCCGCGATCCCCTATTGGGGACTGCCGGTGGCGTTCCTCATGATCATCACGCTCCTGACGATGAGCTTCATCCGGAAGGGCCGCGCGTCGTCGCGTTCCTGAGGCCACGCCCATGAGCACTCACGCGCGACCGCTGGCCGATTGGCTGGCGGCGGCGCGCGACGAAGACCTCCTCCGCCTCTTCGCGGCACGGGCCGTGCGCGCCGATGCCGCGTGGCACGACTTCTTCGACGCCGCCGAGGCACTGCTCGATCCCGCATCGCTGTCGCGTGTCCTGCCCGCGCTCACGGCATCCGAGGCGCGCGCGTTGCTCGACGCCGCGTCCGGCGGCGAC
>NZ_DFQP01000035.1:16347-52461 GCF_002377845.1 Microbacterium sp. UBA3486 | reverse complement strand
AAGCCGTCGCAGGCGTACGTCGGTCCCGGCGGCGGCCCGGGCGATCAGGGCAGCGGGACGCGCATGGACGCCGAGCGGATTGCGGACGCGCACCCGACGCACCTGCACGTCACCATCCGCCTGCGGCACAGCCGGTGCGTCGGCGATCTGGTCTTCCCCGGCGCCGAGCGCGCCGGTCTTCACCCCGAGCGCCGCCGTGGCTTCGGCAGCCACCTGATCCAGCGTCCCGCCCGCAGCAGCGGACACGACGGCGGCGAGCAGTCCCTCCACGAACGGTGCCGGGGCGAGCCGCACCGGCACCGCACTCGATCGCAGCTCGAGGGCGAGCTCGGCGCTGAGCACGGCGGATCCCAGATCCATGAGCACGAGCACGCCCTCGCACTCCGCCGCGAGCTCATCGATGGCCGCTGCCACCGCGACGGCATCGGTGCCGAGGATCGGTGCCCCCTCGGCGTCGACTCCCGCTCCGGCCGCGACCTGCACGCGCACTCCGCCGTCGTGCACCATCTGCAGGGCAAGCTCCAGTGCCGCCTCCCCGAGCCGTGCGCTGTGGGAGACGGCGACGATGCCGATCATCAGGCCGTGTCCGCGACCGCTGCGGCGAGCGTGTCGAAGAGGATCGCCGTGGAGGCCGCTCCCGGGTCGAGGTGCCCCGCGCTGCGCTCCCCGAGGTAACTCGCCCTGCCCTTGCGGGCCACCAGCGGCAGCGTGGCATCGCGTCCGGCTGCCGCGGCGTCCGCGGCGGCCCTGGTCGCCTCGGCGACAGAGGATCCCGCGGCGAGTGCCGCGTCCATCGCGTCCACCGCCGGCGCCATCGCGTCGAACATGGTCTTGTCCCCCGCTTCCGCCTTACCGCGTGCGACGATGCCGTCGAGTCCTGCCCGCAACGCAGCGGCAAGAGCGGGGCCGTCGAGTTCGGACACCGGCCCGGCCGCCATTCCCGTCCGCAGGAAGAAGGTGCCGTAGAGGGGTCCGCTGGCTCCGCCGACGGAACTCACCAGGGTCATGCCGACGGTCTTGAGCAGTTCGTCGACCTTTCCGGGTGCGCCCGCGGAGAGCTTCTCGCCGACGGCACTCATACCGCGAGCCATGTTGGCGCCGTGGTCGGCGTCACCGATGGCCGAGTCGAGTTCGGTGAGCCAGTCGCGCTTCTCGGTGACGGCGGTACCGAACCGGGCGACCCAGTCGGCGAGCACGACGGTGTCGACCGCGCCCATCAGACGCCCCACCGCAGACCGGGAGTGTTCACCGGGGCATCCCACAACCGCAGCAGCTCATCGTCCGCCTTGAGCAGGGTGACCGAGCACCCGGCCATGTCGAGCGACGTGATGTAGTTGCCGACGAGGTTCCTGGCGATCTGCACGCCCGACTTCTCGAGGATCGCCGCGACCTCGCCGTACATGAGGTAGAGCTCGATGAGCGGCGTAGCCCCCATGCCGTTGAGCATCACGATCGCGGGTCCTGCGGCGTCGAGATCGGCGAGGATCGGCTCGACCAGCTGCCGGGCGATCTCGGATGCCGGAGCGAGGGGTTCGCGGTGACGCCCGGGCTCGCCGTGGATGCCGATGCCGATCTCCATCTGATCGTCCGGAAGGTCGAACGTGGGCTTGCCTGCGGCGGGCACGGTGCAACTGGTGAGAGCCATGCCCATCGAGCGCCCCTGTCCGTTGACCTTCTTGGCCAGCTCGACGACGGCGGCGAGGTCCCGCCCCTCTTCCGCGCCCGCTCCGACGATCTTCTCGAGCAGCACGGTGAGGCCCACCCCGCGGCGACCGGCGGTGTACAGCGAGTCCTGCACGGCGACGTCGTCATCCACGGTGATGCTCCCGACCTCGATCCCGTCCATCGCGGCGAGCTCGGCGGCCATCTCGAAGTTCAACACGTCGCCGGTGTAGTTCTTCACGATGTGCAGCACACCTGCGCCGCGATCCACGGCCTGGGTGGCCACCTGCACGCGATCGGGGGTCGGGGAGGTGAAGACCTCGCCGGCGACCGCCGCATCCAGCATCCCGGTGCCGACGAACCCGCCATGCAGCGGCTCGTGGCCGGAGCCGCCACCGGAGACGATCGCGACCTTGCCCTGGGCCTTGGGCGTGGCTCGGGTGATGACATGGTTCTCGAGGTCGACGGAGAGCTCCGGATGAGCGAGGGCGACACCCTTCAACGATTCGACGAGAACGTCTTCCGGGGCGTTGATGAGCTTCTTCATCATTCGATCTCCTTTGATCCTTCGAGGTCTCTTTCGCAAAAATCCGAAAGCAATTCGTTAATGTCGAATATGCTCGGACCCTGCCGGGTTGTCAAGATCAATCGTGAAGCCCGGCTCCATCGGCTCCGGCTCGACGACGCACCGGAAGGAGGCCTCCCCGTGATCCAGGCGATCGACCGCGCGGCGAAGATCCTCGAACTGCTCCAGGGAGCACGCCACCTCGGCATCACCGACCTCGCGGCGGCACTCAGCCTGCCGCCGTCGACCGTGCACGGGATCGTGAAGTCGCTGCGCTCGCACGGACTCGTCGCGAAGGAGCGGGGCGGCCAGCGCTACATGCTCGGTCCGACTCTCCTGCGCCTGAGCAACGTCTACCTCGACACCCTCGACGTACGCGCCAGGGCGATGAGATGGACGCAGGAACTCGCGCGCCGCACCAACCTCTCGGTACGGCTGGGCGCACCGCACTTCACCGACGTGCTCGTCATCCATCACAACCTGCGACCCGACGACAGCCAGCAGATGCTCGAGACCGGGGTGGCCATCCCCGCCCATGCCTCGGCGATGGGCAAGGTCCTCCTCGCCTACGACCTGGGTTTCCAGCAGAGCGTGTTCGAACAGCCGCTGCGCAGCCTCACCGGCGACACGATCACCGACGTCGCTCGGCTGACCCTCGAGCTGCCGGCCATCGCCGAACGCGGCACGGCCGGAGAGTTCGACGAGGCGGTGCTCGGCGAGTCCTCGATCGCCGCCCCCGTCGCCGACGCGTCGAACGACATCGTCGCCGCGGTCGCCGTGGTGCTGCCCACATCGCAGACACCCGCCTCGGACGCGATCCTCAATGCCCTGCGCGAGACGGCACGGAACGTCTCCCGCGAACTCGGCGCGACCACCTGGCCACCGCGCGTGGCGCCCGCCGACGACTGACATCCGCGCGTCCGATCCGGTGCGGCGGATCAGCACTCGCCCGACGGTCCGGCGCTCGCCGACGCCTCCTCCACCCAGCCGCGAATCCGCTCCGCCGCGAATCCACTCAGCCGCGAATCCACTCAGCCGCGAAGCGCGAGGGCGAACGGCAGGACCGCGGTCGCCCCGGCCTGACGGAGCGCTCGGGCCGCGACCGTCATCGTCCATCGACTGTCGACAAGGTCGTCCACGAGCAGCACCGGCCCCGACGGCACGTCGAGGTGCTGCGCGCTGAAGCGGTCCCAGAGTCCGGCGAGACGGAAGACGCTGTTTCCGCCCGGCCCACCGGAGGGCCCGCCACCGACGGGTTCGAGCGCGCCGAGGGAGGGCAGACGGCCGACGTCGGCGAGCCCGCGGGCGAGCGAGTCGACCAGGAGCGGGTGCGAACGCGATGGCATGGCGACGACAGCCACCGGGCGCTCCTCCCAGCCCCATCCGGCAAGCACGCGGACGCAGGCCTGGAGCAGCTGCGGTGTCACCGCGGCGTCGGGCGCGCCCACGGCGAAGATCTCGCGCAGCGCCCCTCCCCAGCCCAGATCGGTGAGGCGCGCCAGCGCTCGGCCCTCGGCGGCCTGCTCGTCGGCGGGGATGCGCCCCTTGACCGGCACGTCGAGCCGATCGGCACCGGTCGGCCAGGCACGACGAGGCTCGATCGGCACACCGACACGGTCGAGCGACTCCGCGGCCTGCGAGCTCGCGGATTCTCCGATCTCGCGAGGGAACCATCCGCCCGCGCAGTTGTCACACCTTCCGCAGGGCGCGGCCGTGTCGTCGTCGAGGGCGCGCTGCAGGAACTCCATACGACAGCCGTCGGTCTGCTCGTATTCGATCATGTGCTGCTGCTCGGCGAGACGCTCGGCGGCGATGCGCTCGTAGCGCTCGGCGTCGTAGGTCCACGGCTCGCCGGTCGCGACCCAGCCGCCCTGCACGCGCCGCACCGCGCCGTCGACGTCGAGCACCTTCAGCAGCAGCTCGAGCGGCGTGCGGCGGATGTCGACCATCGCCTCGAGCGCCGGCGTCGAGATCGGAGCATCGCCGAGCGCACCGATCACCCGCTCCGCCCGCTCCTTGTCGGGCATCGACGCCGTCGCGAAGTAATGCCAGATATCGCGATCCTCGACGCCGGGCAGCAGCAGCACGTCGGCGCTCTCGCTGGCACGGCCCGCACGCCCCACCTGCTGGTAGTAGGCCACCGGCGACGAGGGCGCCCCGAGGTGGAGCACGAAACCCAGATCTGGCTTGTCGAAGCCCATACCGAGTGCACTGGTGGCGACGAGCGCCTTCACCTCGTTGCGCTTGAGCATCCCTTCGGACTCGGCGCGTTCATCGGTGTCGGTCTGTCCGGTATAGGCCCGCACATCGTGTCCGTGGTCGCGCAGCAGCCGGGCGGTGTCGACGGCGGCCGCGACGGTCAGCGTGTAGATGATGCCGGATCCGGGAAGATCGTCGATGTGGCTGAGCAGCCACGCGAGACGACTCGCCGAATCGCGCAGGCGGAGCACCCCCAGACGCAATGAGGTGCGGGCGAGCGGGCCGCGGATGGTGAGCACCGGCTCGGCACCCCCTTCGCTGTCGGCCTGAAGGGCCCCGAGCTGCTCGGCGACGTCTGCCACGACCCGACTGTTCGCCGTGGCGGTGGTCGCGAGCACCGGAACATCGGCCGGCATCTGCGCGATGAGGTCGCGCAGCCGCCGGTAGTCGGGGCGGAAGTCGTGTCCCCAATCGCTGATGCAGTGCGCCTCGTCGACGACGAGCATGCCGATGCGACGCACCAGCGCCGGCAGCTGCTGCTCACGGAACGCGGGGTTGTTGAGCCTCTCCGGCGAGACCAGCAGCACATCGACCTCATCGCGGTCGAGCTGCCCGAGCACGTCGGACCATTCGTGCGCGTTGGTGGAGTTGATCGCAACCGCGCGCACCCCGGCACGTTCGGCCGCGGCGATCTGGTCGCGCATGAGCGCCAGCAGCGGCGACACCAGCACGGTCGGCCCTGCGCCCTGACGCCTCAGCAGGAGGGTGGCGACGAAGTACACCGCGGACTTTCCCCAGCCGGTGCGCTGCACCACGAGCGCGCGCCGACGCCCCTCGACCAGCGCCTCGATCGCCTCGTACTGCCCGTCATGGAAGTCGGCGTCGGGGCGGCCGACGAGTTCGCGCAGCGCCGCGCGTGCGGCCTCGCGGGTGTCGGCGGGAGCTGCGGATGTCATGCCCCCACTCTGCCCCACGCCGCAGACACGACGACGCCGTCATCCACAGCTTCGCCGAGCCGTCGGCGAGTCCGGTCGTCTAGCGTGAGGAGATGATCACACGCGAGCTCGCCGTCGCCCTGCGAGACTCCGGACTCGTCTGGCATCCCGCCGAGGGCGACCGCTTCCAGCTCGACCTGCCGGACGAGGTGGAGCTCGAAGCGGAGGCCGAGGTCTTCACGGTCAGCGAGATGACGATCGAAGCCCGCCAGACGCCGAGCGGCACCGATCTGGCGTTCAACGGCACCACGGAATGGGCGCTCGATGCGGTGACCCTCGCGGATGCGGTGTGGCTGCCGCGGGAGGATCAGCTGCGCGACCTGCTCCGGGGCACCTTCCGCGCGCTGGTGCGCCTCGAAGATGCCTTTCGCGTCGACGTCGAGATCGGTGGCCATGTGATCGCCTTCGAGCACCCCGATCCCTCGGAGGCCTATGGCCGGGCGCTCCTCGAGCTGATCTCGCGCTCGCTCTGAGCAGGTGCCTTGAAACCGGCCGTGCTCTGTGTCAGAATTACCTAACGATCGGTCAGTAAAGTTGGCCGGAGGCCGAGGAGTCGACGATGACCAGTCCCGCAGACCTGTCCCTGGTGGGCGAGCTCTCCGATGAGGAGCGTCTCTTCGACGAGCTCATCGCGAACGAGCAGCGCATCGAGCCCCGCGACTGGATGCCCGATGCCTACCGCAAGACGCTGGTGCGGCAGATCTCCCAGCACGCGCACTCCGAGATCATCGGCATGCAGCCCGAGGGCAACTGGATCACACGCGCGCCGAGCCTCAAGCGCAAGGCGATCCTGATGGCGAAGGTGCAGGACGAGGCCGGCCACGGTCTCTACCTCTACTCCGCGGCGCAGACCCTGGGCACCACGCGCGACGAGATGATGGATCAGCTCATCAGCGGCAAGGCGAAGTACTCGTCGATCTTCAACTACCCCACCCCGACCTGGGCCGACATGGGCGCGATCGGCTGGCTCGTCGACGGCGCCGCGATCTGCAATCAGGTGCCGCTGTGCCGGGCCTCCTACGGTCCGTACGGCCGCGCCATGGTGCGCGTGTGCAAGGAGGAGTCGTTCCACCAGCGGCAGGGCTTCGAGATCCTGCTCACGCTGATGCAGGGCAGCGCGGAGCAGCGCGAGATGGCACAGGATGCCGTGAACCGCTGGTACTGGCCGAGCCTGGCGATGTTCGGGCCGCCCGACGACCAGTCCCCGAACTCGGCGCAGTCGATGAAGTGGAAGATCAAGCGGTTCTCGAACGACGAGCTGCGCCAGCGGTTCGTCGGCATGCTCGTGCCCCAGGCCGAGATCCTCGGGGTGACGTTGCCCGACCCCGATCTGCGCTTCGACGAGCAGACCGGCCAGTATGTGATCGGCGAGATCGACTGGGACGAGTTCTTCGAGGTGGTGCGCGGCAACGGGCCGTGCAACGCCGAGCGACTCGAGCGCCGACGCACGGCCCACGAAGAGGGCGCCTGGGTGCGCGAGGCCGCCGCGGAGTATGCCCGCAAGCAGTCCCTCGAGACGAAGGCGGTGGCGTGATGGCGACACCGGGCGCGGATGAGCGCGAACCCTGGCCGCTGTGGGAGGTGTTCGTGCGCGCCAATCGCGGGCTCAGCCACGTGCACGTCGGCTCGCTGCACGCGCCCGACGCCGAGATGGCGATCCGCAACGCGCGCGACCTCTACACCCGCCGCGGCGAGGGCGTGTCGATCTGGGTGGCGCCCGCCGACGCGATCACCACGAGCGATCCCGACGCCAAGGGCGCATACTTCGAGAGCCCCGCGGGCAAGAACTACCGCCACGCCGTGTACTACACGGCCTCCGAGGGAGTGCCGCACCTGTGAGCACACCGCACCCGACCACCGCGCCCGAGGGCGTCGACGTCCACGGCGACATCCACGGCGACGTCTCGGTCGACGAACTCCGCCTCTCGCAGGAGCTCTCCGGCACCGGCGCGGTGGCCACGTCCGCCGACATCGCCGAGTACGCACTGCGCCTCGGAGACGACGCCCTCATCCTCTCCCAGCAGCTGGGCGCCTGGATCTCGCGGGCCCCGGAGCTGGAGGAGGACGTGGCCCTGGGCAACATCGCGCTCGACCTGCTCGGCCACGCGCGCTCATTCCTGCACTACGCGGGGTCGTACGACGGCCGCAGCGAAGACGACCTCGCCTTCTTCCGCGACGAGCCCGAGTTCCGTTGCGCGTGGATCGTGCAGCAGCCCAACGGCGACTTCGCCCAGACGATCGCCCGACAGTTCGTCGTGGCGACCTACATGTTCGAGCTCTACACCGCGTTGCGCGGCAGCAGCGACGAGACCTTCGCCGCGATCGCCGAGAAATCGCTCAAGGAGGTCGACTACCACCGCGATCACGCCGTGCAGTGGATACTGCGCCTCGCGGGCGGCACCGAGGAGTCCCGCACCCGCATCATCCGGGCGATCGGTGATGTCTGGCCGTACGTCGACGAGCTGTTCCGCGACGATGAGCTGATCGAGCGACTCGGCGATGCGGCCGTGTCCCCGTCGCGCCTGCGTCCCGGGTTCGACGGGGTTGTCGCGACCGTGTTCACCGAGGCGGAGCTGACGGTTCCCGACGTCATGTCGTCGTCGGCGGGCGGGCGTCGCGGCGCGCACGCGACCCCCCTCGGGCACATCCTCGCCGAGATGCAGGTGCTCGCGCGACGGCATCCGGGGGCGACATGGTGACTCTCACTCCGACGCAGGCCGCCTGGCGGATCGCCGCTTCCGTTCCCGACCCCGAGGTCCCCGTCCTCACGATCGAGGACCTCGGCGTGCTCCGTGCGGTCGAGGTCGACGGCACCCGGGTGCACGTCGACATCACGCCGACGTACAGCGGCTGCCCCGCGATGGACACGATCCGAGACGATGTGATCCTCGCCCTCACCGCCGCCGGCTTCGACCGGGTCGATGTGCGGCTGGTCCTCTCGCCCGCCTGGACGACGGACTGGATGACGGAAGCCGGCAAGACGAAGCTCGCGGAGTACGGCATCGCGCCGCCCTCCGGCCGCGCCGCCGTCTCGACCGGGCCGATCCGCCTGGCGCTGAGCGTGCGCTGCCCGCGATGCGGGTCGCTCGACACCCGCGAGGTCTCCCACTTCGGCTCGACCTCGTGCAAGGCGCTCTTCGAGTGCCGCGCCTGCCTCGAGCCCTTCGACCACTTCAAGGTGCACTGACATGTCGCTCTTCACCTCGGCGCCCGCGCCCACGCCGCGGACGACCGCCGCACGCGCGACCTCCCCCCGGAAGCGCGCCCGCTTCCACACCCTCGTCGTCGAAGACGTGCGTCCGCTCACCGAGGATGCCGTGGAAGTGACGTTCACGGTCCCGGCCGCGCTCGCCGAAGAATACGACCATCTTCCCGGTCAGTACGTCGCCCTGCGCACCACCCTCGACGGTGTCGAGGTGCGGCGCTCCTACTCGCTGTGCCGCGCACCGGAGCATCGCGACGACGGACAGGACACCCGGCTGAGCGTCGCCGTGAAGCGCGACGAGGGCGGACTCTTCTCCACGTGGGCGCAGACAGGCCTGCACGCCGGCTTCGAGATCGACGTCATGAGCCCGCAGGGCACCTTCACCTCGGCGCTCGACGACCTCGACGACCGCCATGTGGTGGGGATTGCCGCCGGCTCCGGCATCACGCCGCTGATGGCACTCGCGCACACGGTGCTGAACCGGTCGGACACGTCGCGGTTCACCCTGCTCTACACGAACCGCGCGACGCTCGACGTGATGTTCCTGGAAGACCTGGCCGACCTCAAGGACCGCTTCCCGACGAGGCTCGTGCTCCACCACGTGCTGTCCCGAGAGCAGCGGGCGGCACCTGTGCTGTCCGGACGCATCGACGAGGAGAAGCTCCGCACGATCCTCGGCACCCTCATCCCGCCGATGACCGTCGATGAATGGTTCCTGTGCGGACCTCTCGCGCTGGTCGACCTCTGTCGCGAGGTGCTGGCCGATGTCGGGGTCGATCGCTCGCACATCCGCTTCGAGCTGTTCACGACCGGTGATGAACCGGCACGTGCGGCCCGGCCGGTGCAGGTGCGCGCCGGCGAGAAGACCGTGCGCATCGAGGTCACGCTCGACGGTGTCTCCTCGACCGTGGAGAGCCCGGTGGATGCACACGAGTCAGTGCTCAATGCGGCGCTGCGTGTGCGGCCCGACGCTCCGTTCGCCTGCGCGGGCGGCGTCTGCGGCACGTGCCGCGCGCGCGTGATCGAGGGCAGCGTGACCATGACCGAGAACTACGCGCTCGAGCCCGACGAGCTCGAACGCGGATTCGTGCTCACCTGCCAGTCCCACCCGACCAGCGACCGCGTGGTCGTCGACTACGACGTCTGACACGGAGGGCCCATGATCGACCTCACCATCGCCGACGACGTCGCCACGATCGTGCTGAACGCGCCGTCGAAGCTGAACGCCCTCGACGAACAGGCGCTGGCGGAACTCGACACCGCATATGTCGAGGCGGAGACGGCGGGCGTGCGGGCCCTCGTGCTCCGCGGCGAGGGGCGCGGGTTCTGCGCGGGCCGCGACATCTCCGGCGTAGATCCTCGGGATGACGATGTGCTCGGTTATCTCGGCGGACGTGTGACGCCGCTGCTGCAACGCATGTCACGCTTCCCCGCGCCGACGTTCGCCGCCGCTCACGGAGCATGCCTCGGTGTGGGTCTCGGGCTGCTGATCGCGACGGATGTCGTGTACGTCGCGGAGTCGGCCAAGATCGGCTCCCCGTTCGCGGCGCTCGGCGCGACGCTCGACTCCGGCGGCCACGCCCTGTTCCTCGATCGGCTCGGGGCGCACAAGACACTCGACCTCATCTACACGGGCCGCCTCATGAGCGGCGCGGAGGCCGTGGCATCGGGCCTGTTCTCGCGCGTGTTCACGGATGACGAGGTCGTGCAGGCGACGACGGATGCCGCAGCGACGGCGGCGCGCGGCGCCACGGCGGCGTTCCTGGCGAGCAAGGAACTCATCGCCCGCATCCGCGACGAGCGGCTCGCGCTGTGGGACGCCGTCGGCATCGAGAACGCCGCGCAGGCCGCGCTGTGCGACACCTCCGACTATCGCGAGGGATTCGCGGCCTTCCAGGAGAAGCGGAAGCCGGAGTTCCGCGGGCGCTGACGCGCCGCCCCGCTCACGCGTGCCCGAGCGGGGACACGACTCACGCGGCATCAGGCACTCGCGCCCCATCAGGCAGTTCGGGCGACGATCGGCCTGAATCGGCGCATCGGCCTGAATCCGTCTCCTGTCCAGCGTCGGTGGCCGGTGCGACAATACCGGGATGATGCTCTCCGAGGTCGTCACCACGACAGAAGAGGTCTCCGCCACGGCGTCCCGTCTCACGAAGGTCGATGCCCTGGCGCGACTGCTGGCGCGATCCGCCCCAGATGAGATCGCGACGCTCGTGGGACTGCTGCTGGCCTCCCCACGTCAGGGCCGACTCGGCGTCGGGTGGCGGGGACTCACGGCCATCGAGGTCACGCACGCCGACGTTCCCGCGCTGACCGTGGGCGATGTCGACGCCTCACTGGACGCCCTCGCCGCGGCATCCGGTTCCGGCTCGACGGCCACCCGCACGGGCATCCTCGTCGAGCTCGCGTCGCGCGCCACGGAGGCGGAGTGGGACTTCCTGGTCCGCGCCATGCTCGGCGAACTCCGCACGGGGGCGTTGTCCGGCGTGCTCCTCGACTCGATCGCGAGAGCAGCCGACCGCCCCCTCGCCCTCGTGCGTCGCGCCGCCATGCTCTCCGGTGACCTCGGGGAGACCGCGCGGGTCGCCCTCGCCGACGACGCTGATGCCCTCGAGGCCATCGGACTTCAGGTCGGACGCCCCGTCCTGCCGATGCTGGCGGCCACCGCGCCGACTCCCTCCGCCGCGCTCGAGATCACCGGCGAGGCGTCGGTCGAGTACAAGCTCGATGGCGCCCGCATCCAGGTGCACCGTCATGGCGACGAGGTCGGCGTCTACACGCGGAGCCTCGCCGACGTCACCCACCGGGTGCCGGAGCTCGTCGAGATCGTGCGCGCGCTCGCCGTCACGGATGTCATCCTCGACGGGGAGACGCTCTCGCTCGACGAGGACGGAGGGCCGCGCCCGTTCCAGGAGACGATGTCGCGGTTCGGCGCCGATGTGTCCCGCGAACTCGTCCTGCGGCCGTGGTTCTTCGATGTGCTGCACGTGGATGGGCGCGACCTGATCGACGAGCCGCTGTCCGTGCGGCTGGCCGAACTGGAACGCGTGGCCGGCGACTGGCGGATGCCCGGCATCGTGACAGACGATGCCGAAGCCGCCGAACGTCTCTCACGCGAGGCCCTCGCCGCGGGCCACGAAGGTGTCGTGGTCAAGGCGATCGACGCGCCCTACGCGGCCGGTCGCCGAGGCAAGTCGTGGGTCAAGGTCAAGCCTGTGCTGACGTTCGATCTGGTGGTCCTCGGCGCGGAGTGGGGTTCCGGCCGCCGTCGCGGCTGGCTCTCGAACCTGCACCTGGGGGCCCGCGACCCGAAGGGCGAGTTCGGCGAGCCCGGCGGGTTCGTCATGGTCGGCAAGACGTTCAAGGGGCTCACCGATGAACTGCTGAGGTGGCAGACCGTGGAGTTCCCCGAGCACGAGTCGCACCGCACCGCGTCGACCGTGTTCCTGCGCCCAGAGCTCGTCGTGGAGATCGCGATCGACGGCGTGCAGCGCTCACCGCGATACCCGGGAGGCATCGCGCTGCGATTCGCTCGCGTGAAGGGTTACCGCACCGACAAAAGCGTCGTCGAGGCCGACACGATCCAGACGCTGCGTTCGCTGCTGCACGCGTGACCCGCGCGCAGCAGGCTCAGGCGGAGGGCGCGAGCCCCTGATCCTCTTCGCGGACGGTTCCGCGGAACGACCACGGGAAGTCGATCCAGAGGTCGGTGTCCTTCCAGGCGAAGTCAGGCTGGATGATCGTCGACGGCTTGGTGTAGATCGTGACCGACCGCACGTCGGCCCCCTTGTCCTTCAGCAGCTGCACGGCCAGGGCGAGAGTGCGACCCGAATCCGCGACATCGTCGACGAGCAGCACGCGGCGTCCGTCCAGGTACGC
Organism: Microbacterium sp. UBA3486; assembly: GCF_002377845.1. Taxonomy (NCBI): domain Bacteria; kingdom Bacillati; phylum Actinomycetota; class Actinomycetes; order Micrococcales; family Microbacteriaceae; genus Microbacterium; species Microbacterium sp. UBA3486. Next base: position 39,956 of record NZ_DFQP01000035.1, on the reverse strand, counting down.
CATGTCGAGCTCGGGAGGCAGCACCTCCGGCGCGTCGAGCACGGTGCCGATGCCGGTGTAGAACTCGACGTTGATCGCTCCGCAGTTCTTGGCACCGAGACCGTAGGCGATCGCGCCTGCCGGGAGGAGCCCGCCGCGCGCGATGGCCACGACGACCTCGGGCATGAAGCCGCTGTCGAGGATGTTCCGTGCCAGATCGCGCGTCGCCGCTCCGAAGCCGTCCCAGGTGAGTGTCTCGCGCTCGATCTCTGCATCAGTCATTCCTGCATTCTCCCGCATTCCGCAAACGTCTCCCGCCGGTAGACTGAGCGGGTCCGGCCCGGCCGGTGCCTGAAAAAGAGGCACGAAGCACTCCGCGAAGACGCAGAGGCGAGACACATACGGATTCCGCACTACCTCCGTCCCTGTCTCGAAAGGCTTTCGCATGCCCACCGTGTCCGCGCACGTCGCCCTCACTCTCGCCCAGCACATCGACGCCGTGTTCGGGGTGATGGGCAATGGCAACGCCTACTTCCTCGACGCGATCGAGACGCAGACGGATGCCGTGTTCACCGCTGTCCGCCATGAACAGGGTGCCGTGGTCGCGGCCGACGCCCATTTCCGGGCGTCGGGTCGGATCGCCGCCGGCACGTCGACGTACGGCGCCGGTTTCACGAACACCCTGACCGCGCTCGCAGAAGCCGTGCAGGCGCACGTGCCGCTCGTGCTCGTCGTCGGAGACGAGCCCACGTCCGGCCCCCGCCCCTGGGACGTCGACCAGATCGCTCTCGCCTCTGCCGTGGGTGCCCGCACCTATACCGTCGGGCGTGCGGACGCCGCCGCCACCACCGTCATCGCGATCGAGCACGCCCTCACCTACCGGGTGCCCGTCGTCCTCGCGATCCCGTACGACGTCGCGGCGCTCGAGGCGGGCGAGGTCCCGGAGGCGCCGTCTCCGCGCATCCCCGCTCCGCTCCCCCCGCGCGGGGAGTTCGCCGACGCGATGCTCGACGAGATCGCCGCCGCGCTGGCAGGTGCCGAGCGGCCGTTCCTGCTCGCCGGTCGCGGCGAGTGGCTGTCCGGAGCGAGCGCCGCGCTGGGAGACCTTGCCGCCGCGACGGGCGCCCTCACCGCATCGTCGGCTCTCGGCCGCGGGGTGTTCCACGACCCGCGCTACGACCTCGGTGTGACCGGCGGCTTCGGTGCCGATGGCGCGATGGAGCTCGTGCGCTCTGCCGACGTCGTCGTCGTGTTCGGTGCCGCGCTGAACCAGTTCACGATGCGGTTCGGCGAACTGTTCGCTCCGGGCACGCGCGTCTTCCAGATCGACATCGCACCGGCTGCGACACACGCGCACGTCGGAGGCTTCGTGCGTGCCGACGCCCGTCTGGCCGCGGAGGACCTCGTCGCCAGGATCGGGTCGGCCGGATCGGCGAGCCCGTGGCGCGAGACGGTCGATGTCGCGTCCGCGCGCACGTACGATGCCGGCGACGAGCTCGCTCCGGACGGACGCCTCGACCCGCGCTCCGCCGCCCGCCGCATCGCCGAGCTGCTCCCGGAAGACCGCGTCGTGGTGTCCGACGGCGGGCACTTCATCGGGTGGGCGAACATGTACTGGCCGGTCGCCGCTCCCGACCGCATGATGATGGTCGGCACCGCGTTCCAGTCGATCGGGCAGGGCTGGCCGAGCGTGGTCGGTGCGGCGTTGGCACGACGGGAATCGACCGTGGTGCTGACATCGGGCGACGGCGGTGGGCTCATGGCGATCGCGGATCTGGAATCCGCGGTGCGTGCTGCCGGCGGCCGCGGCATGGCCGTGGTCTGGAACGACGCCGCCTACGGTGCCGAGGTGAACCTCTACGGTCTCAAGGGGCTGGCGGAGGGCCCGATGCGCATTCCCGAGGTCGACTTCGCGGCATTCGGCGCTGCGGTCGGCGCCGAGGGCGTGGTGGTGCGCGCGCTTTCCGACCTCGAACGCCTCGCGAGCTGGGCGGAAGAGGACCCGGCGACGCGCCCCTTCCTGCTCCTCGATCTGCGCATCTCCGGCGACGTGATCGCGCCCTACCAGCAGGAGATCATCCGCGTGAACTCCTGACCTCGGCGCATCCGGTCCGCAATCGGGATCGGAATCGGGATCGGGATCGGGCGATGCCGGCACGCCGCCGAGGCCGGGCCGGCACCGCCCGTCGGATCAACCGTGACGCCGACGCCGTCGCCACACGACGAGGCCCAGGCCCACGCCGAGCAGCAGCGCTCCGCCGAGGAGCAACGGCGTGCTGTCGGCGCCGGTCGTGGCGAGGCTGTCACCCTTCACCGTCCCGGACCCGGATCCGGGGGCTGCGGCTCCCCCGGTGCCGGGTGCGCCGCCCGGGGTACCCCCTGGCGATTCGCCACCGATAGAAGCGGTCACGGTGAGCGCGACGGTCGTCTCCGCACCATCGGGGTCGATGACGACGATGCTGTGAGCCCCGGGGGATGCGTCCGCGGGAACGGTGACGGTCGCACGGAACGCGCCCGACGCATCCGTCGTCGCCGTCCCGAGCGGCATCGGAGTCGAACGCAGCTCGATCCGCAGCGCGGTCGCGGCGGGGAAATCGGTACCCGAGATCGTGACGTCGCTTCCGGCAGCGACCGAGGCCGCGCCGAGCTGCACGTTCGGCTGCTCGGGCTCGGGCTCGGGCTCGGGCTTCGCGCACCCCTCGTCGCAGACCGTGAAGTTCGCCAGGACCGCCTTGTGATCGGAGGGCCAGACGGCATCCGGAGTGAAGATCTCATCGGCGCTGTCGTCGACGACGCGGGCGTTGCGCACGATGGTCGACTGTGGGCCGACCACGGCCGCTCCGTCGATCGAGAGCCGCCGGTCCGGCGTCGCGAAGATGTAGTCGATACGGTCGCGCTCATCCGCTTCCGGCGCCCAGGTGAGCGATGACGTGGGGAACAGGGGGTTGTCCGAAGGCCAGGTGAAGCCCGGGTTCGCCACGGGGTCGGGGTGCACCGTGCGGAAGGCGTCGATCAGTCCCCCGTCGAGCAGCGTCTGCGTCGTCTGCCAGGGGACGACGACGCCGTTGTGATCGAAGAGACCGGCGGTGGCAGCCGTCCAGTCCTGCGAGGGTGGTTCGTTGAAGTCTCCGCCCACGATGGCGAGTCGTCCCGCCGCTCGCTCGGCGTCGATGTCGGCGACGAGATCCGCAGCCGCAGCGGGGCGGCCGGACTGCTCGTTCGCCTTCAGGATCGCCTCGACATCGGTCACGGGAGCGCCGAGCTTGTTCCAGGTGTTCCAGCCGGCCGGCCAGTCGCCGAGGACCTCGCCGCCGTATCCCCGCGGAAGGTAGGTCGTGTACCAGCGGTACTCCAGGTGACCGCCGTAGACGACCACCTCGGAGCCGTTCACATCGAGCACCGCTTTCGACCACCAGCGCCCGACCGTGTCGGTCGAGAGGATCGGATACCGCGAGACGATGCCGGTGTCGGTCGCAGTGAGGTGCTGGTACCCGAGCAGTGCCGCGACCTGGGCGGGAGCCTGACCCACCTCGGGCAGGAACGTCACATCGGCATCGGTCTGCGTGATGATGTCGGCGATCTGCCGTGCCCCGTCGGCGACCTGCGTGCCGCCGTGCCACACATTGAACGTCAGCACGTTGAGGCCGCTCTTCCCCTCGATCTCCGGCTTCGGCTCAGCAGGCGTGACGGGCGGCTCGGCGTCATCGTCCGTGACGGTGAGGTCGATGGGTCCGGCGAGCACGTTGTAGCCGTCGTCCTCGAGGAGATAGACGTCGTACTCCCCCGCTCCCATCGTCGACGAGTTGCGGGTCCACCCCTCACGCGTCGAAGGGTTCCAGGTGACTTCACCCGCCGCGGTGGGTACGTATCGCCAGTCCAGGGACGCCGGACCACCGGGCACCACGCCGTCGCGATAGATCCCGATCCAGTTGCGGTCGTGAACAGCCGTGCCGGCATCGAACGTGAAGGTCACGGTTTCGTCGATCGCGATGCTCGGGGAGTCGACCGCGAGCGATCCGTCCGCCGCATGCGCGGGCGGGGCCACGAGGATTCCGGCGAGAGCGATGGCGGCGCCGAGGAGAGCGAGTCGTCCTCGCTTCGGCAGGGAGGGGGAGGTCATTGCGAGGAGGTCCTTTCGAAGCGCGGTCCGTCGCGACGGTACGGGCGTCGGATGACCGGCTCGTGACCTCGAGGTGAATGCCGGTGGCGGGTGCCACGGAGAACGGCTGCCGGAGCGTCGTCGCGGGAGGTTCGAACCACCACGGGCATCGTCCGCTCCGCCAGCTCTCCCCTGGCAGACTCGGACCATGCCCGGTTTCCATCACGTCGAACTGTGGATCGCCGATCTCGACGCGGTACGCGCGGAATGGCGCTGGATCCTGCAGCGCCTCGGTTTCACGCTCGACAGCGAATGGCCCGGCGGTGAATCGTGGGTCGCCGACAGCGCCTACCTCACTCTCACGACGTCTCCGAATCTGTCGGGCCCGACGCACGACCGCCGACGTCCCGGACTCAACCATCTCGCGTTCCACGGCGGTGCGCGCGCTGCCGTCGATGCGCTCATGGCGCAAGCACCCGCCCACGGCTGGGATCCGCTCTACGCCGACCGCTATCCGCACGCCGGCGGCGACCGGCACTACGCCGGGTGGCTCGAGAACGCCTCCGGCTTCAAGATCGAGATCGTCGCCGACGCCGGGCCCTACGCTCCGTAGTCGGGGAGCTGCTGCAGCGTCCAGGAGTTGCCGTCCGGGTCGTCGAACGACACAAACCGCCCCCAGTCCAGCTCCTGCACCCCGCGGGCGGAGACGCCCAGACCCTGCAGGTGGGCGAGCGCCTCATCGGCATCCGGGACCACGACCTGGATCGAGTTCTGGCTGCCCGGCTCGAGGTCGATGCCCAGGCCGGTGCCGAACGCGATCGAGCATGCCGACCCCGGTGGCGTCATCTGCACGAAGCGCAGCCCCTCGGTGGGCGTCTGGTCCCAATCGGCGTTGAAGCCGATCTTCTCGTAGAAGGCCTTCGAGCGGTCCACGTCGGTGACCGGCACGAAGATGAGTTCGATCTTCCAGTCCATCAGGTGCTCCTCCTGTCGGGCGCCGTCGCCCGTCGCCGCCAACGGTACGCGTGAGCACCGACATTCGACCAGCGACATTCGACCAGCGACATTCGACAGTGAGCGAACCGCCCCTCAGATCCACCCTTTGTCGAGGGCGATCCGCACCGCCTGCGCACGGTTCGCCGCCCCGGTCTTCCCGATCGCCGCGGAGAGGTGGTTGCGCACGGTTCCCGCTGACAGGAACACCTCGGCGGCGATCATCGCGGCGGAACGGCCGTCCACGGCGAGTCGCAGCACCTGTCGTTCCCGATCGCTCAGGGGGTTCGCACCGTCGAACAGGCTGTCTGCGGCGAGCGCCGGATCGAGGACACGCAGTCCGGACTGCACGCGTCGCACCGCCTCGGCCAGTTCCTCGGCGGGGGTGTCCTTCACGATGAAGCCGCTGGCACCGGCGTCCAGAGCGGAGCGCAGGTAGCCGGGACGCGCGAACGTCGTCACGACGAGGATGCGCGTCCCCGTGCTCACCTCACGGATGCGCCGCGTCGCATCGATTCCGTCCACCCCGGGCATCTGGATGTCCATGAGACACACGTCCGGTCGCAGCTCCTCCGCGAGCCGCACGGCTTCCGCCCCGTCCGAGGCCATGCCGACCACGGTGAGGTCGGGCTCCAACTCGAGCAACGCCCCGAGCGCGCCCCGCACGAGAGCCTGATCGTCGGCGATCAGCAAGCGGATGCCGATGTCGCGGCTCGATGCGTTCACCAGGTCACCTCCACGCGTGTGCCCGCGTCGCCGACGGGCCCCAGGACGAACGACGCACCGGCCGCCGCCGCGCGTTCACGCATCCCGCGGATGCCGTTGCCTTCCACCAGGCCGACACCCACTCCGTCGTCCTCCACCACCAGGCGTCCGGGGAGCAACCTCACCCGAACCGTTCGAGCACGAGAATGCCGGAGCGTGTTCGTGGTCGCCTCGCGGAGGATCCAGCTCGCGGTGATCGCCTGCACCGGCGACAGCGCGCTCGGCTCCCCCTCGACCTGCAGAGCGATGTCCGCCGCGCGGAACGAGTCGCGAGAAGAGGCGAGCTGCTCCACGAGCGTGGTCCCCCGCGCGCCGGCCACCGTCGAGCGGACGCCCGCGATCGCCTCCGCCGTGAGCCGTTCGATGTCGGCCAGCTCGGCCTTGGCCCGTTCGGGATCGGAGTCCATCAGCCGCCGCACCAGCTGCGCCTTGAGCCCGACGACGGTCAGCGAGTGCCCGATCAGGTCGTGCACGTCGCGGGCCACCGCTTCACGCCCCTCGCTCGTCGCCAGCTCGAGGCCGAGCCTCTCCGCCTCCGCCGAACGCAGGATGAGCCACGTCGACACCGTGTTGACCACGCCGAGCAGCGCCACGATCGCGAGCACGGACAGATAGCTGATCCCCCCAGGAAGCAGGAAGACGCACAACGCCGTCACCGTGACCGCGGCGATCGTCGTGATCCAGTGCCACAGGCGCGTCAGCCCGTAGGAGGCGAACGACATGAGGAACGGCAGGAAGCTGAGCGCGGATCCTCCCTCCGCCGGGATCGAGATCACGACGCACCCGATCAGTGCGACGAACGTGATCCACTGCCTCCGCGAGGGTGCGCGACCCAGTCCGCCGCCGCCCCGCATCCCGTGCATGAAACCGGTGACGTACAGCACGACGAACGCGACCAGTGCAGCCCACCCCACCACGACCCACGGGACCGGCGCTTCCGAGCGCAGCAGCGCGATCACCGGATAGACGAGGAACACGAGCCAGATCACGGCCATCAGCCAGCCGAACCGCGCCCACGGGTCCTTCCCCGTAGCGCTGCGCGCTCCGGAAGCCGCCCATGCCGCCGGGGCCGCGCCCGCCGCCGCGAACGACGCGGCCTCGCGGGCGGACCCTGGCGTCTCTGGACTCTCCGGGTTCGTGTGTCGCGTCATCCGTCCAACCTACTGTCGCCCTGTGCCGCCGTCGGGGCCGCTACTGCCGCGCCCGGGAGCGCTTCATCCCCATCATGACGAGGAGGGCGAACAGCAGGAGCCAGACGGCGACGTTGAGGAACAGCATCCAGAGCGGATCGGTCTGTCCCGTCGTGAGCGTCCCGTCGGTGAGGGGCCACCGGCTCAGGGCGACGAAGCCGTACAGGGGGGTGAAGCGCGCGATGTCGAGCATCACACCGTCGAGCGGCATGAACACGTTGCCGAAGAACGCGAAGAACGTCATCGAGATCGAGGCGAGGGCCGCTGCCGAGTCGGAGCTGAAGAACAGTCCGACGCCGAGACCGAAGAGTCCGTACATGAGGCCGATCCCGAGGATGATGCCCGCCGTCGCGACCCAGCGCCAGGCGTCTTCCGCCTCGGCACCGGTCATCATCCCGGCGGTGAACACCGCCACCAATGCCAGCGCCGCGAAGGCGACCGCGGTGAGCAGCTTCGTCACCGCGTATCCGGCCGTCGTGAGCGGGGTCATCGCGAGCTGGCGTCCCCACCCCTGCTTGGCCTCCGTCGCGGCGAGCGACGTGAGCGAGCTCATGGCGACCGCCGTGCCATAGGCCGCCATCGAGGTCATCACGTAGAAGGAGACGTTCCCGTGACCGGCAGAGAGCGAGCCATAGCCCATTCCGGCACCGAACAGCAGGTACATCGCGACCGGCATCGCCAGAGTGAACGCGAGCGTATAGGGGTTGCGCAGCTGGCGGAGGCCTTCGATGCGCAGCATGGTGGGTGAGACGAGCATGTCAGTTCTCCGTCAGTGCCGTGAAGGCGGTCTCGAGGGTGGGCGCGGCGATCTCCAGGTCATGGGCACCGTTGTCGAGCAGGATGCGGGCGGCGGCGTCGGAGTCAGCGGTGCGCAGGCTGAGTCGATCGCCGTCGAGCCGCACGCCGGCGACACCATCGGCCGCGCTCAGCAGGGCGACGAGCGCATCCGCGTCTTCGTCGACCGTCGCCGAGACGGTCCGCTCTCCGAGGCTGGCGCGCAGCAACGCGGTGGGGGCGTCGGCGACGACCGTCCCGCGATGCATCACCACGGTGCGGCGTGCGAACTGCTCGGCCTCCTCGAGATAGTGGGTGGCGAAGACGATCGTGCGCCCGGCATCCGCATCCGCCCGCATGACATCCCAGAAGCGCCGCCGGGCTGTGACGTCCATTCCCGCCGTGGGCTCGTCGAGCACCAGGATGTCGGGGTCGGACACCATCGCGAGCGCGAACTTCACGCGCTGCTGCTCACCACCGGAGCACTTCGAGACCCTTCGGCGGGCGAGATGCTCCAGGTCGGCGCGGGCCATGACATCGTCCACCCGGTCGAGGGCGTCGGCACCGTGGAGAGAAGCGATCAGCCGCACCGTCTCTCCGACGGTCAGGTCGCCGAGCAGGCCCCCGGTCTGCAGCACCGCCCCGATCGAACCGCTGGAAGTGGCGCGCTGCGGTGTCGTCCCGAGCACCCGCACGGTGCCGCTGCTGGGCTCGGTGAGCCCGAGAAGCATGTCGAGCGTGGTGGTCTTGCCCGCACCGTTCGGTCCCAGCAGCGCGACGACCTCGCCACGTCGGATCGACAGGTCGACCCCGTCGACAGCCTGCACCCGGCGGTCGCCCGTGCCGAAGTGTCGTCTCACGGCGCTCAGCTCGAGCACCACGGGTTCATCGGTCGGGGCGGCGGTTACCGGTCGAGCGGAGGCCCGCGTCGCCGTCCCGTCCACGAAGGAGTTGTTCATGCCTCCAGCCTCGTCCGAGGCGGGCGGTGGCGCCGGAGGGCGGTGTCATCTCCTGGACGTGACACGTGTCATGTCCAGGCGCCCCGCAGCCCCGGGAGGAGAACTCACCCTCGGGCGGAACGACCGGGGCCGACGCTCCGCCCGTCGAGGGGATCTCCGCCCGACGCGGAGCGGAGCCCGGGACCTCAACGCGCCGGAAGCAGCGCCCCCTCGAGGAAGTCGGCCAGCTCGGTCGTGTCATACAGCGGCAGGATCGCTGCCACGTACTGGTCTGGCCGCACCACGACCACCACGCCGTCGCGCGACAACTCGCGCGCGGCGAAGATGTCGGTCTCGGTCCACTTGCTGGGGCCCGCCGCGTACACCTTCTCCCAGTCGGTCAGTCCGAGCGGCCCGGTCTTCGGCTGGAACAGCGCGGGAGCCGAGGTGATCTCGACCTCTTCGAACGGCTGCTGATAGACCGCCTTGACATCGAAGACGGCATCGACGTCGGCGTCCTCCGGCGTGAAGCGCGCGAACAGCGGCTCGGCCGCCTCCGCCCATGTGGCGAGCCCTTCACCGGTGCGGTCGCCGAACGCGTACACGCGCCAGCGGCCGTCGGCCTTCGCGTGGTGCCCGAGGTGCACGACGTTGCCGTCGCCCACGCGCACGACCTCGGCGGACTTGAAGCGCTTCCCGAGCGGGAAACCCACGGCCAGATCCTGGTGCCGGTCGGTTCCGGTGATCATCGACGAGGTGTACTGCGTCATGAACCCCGACGGGAACTCTGCCGTGGCGAGGTAGTAGGTCGCCAGCTCGTTGGGGTCGGAGATCTCCTCGGGCTTCCGCGCCATCAGGCTCGACCACTCGCGGTCGAAGTCGATCAGCTGCTGCGCCACGGGCCGCCGCTCGGCACCGTACGTGGCCAGCAGGGCTTCCGGGGCACGGCCCGAGAGCACCGAGCCGAGCTTCCACCCGAGGTTGAAGCCGTCCTGCATCGACACGTTCATGCCCTGGCCCGCCTTGGCGCTGTGCGTGTGGCATGCGTCGCCGGTGAGGAACACCCGGGGCGTGCGTCCCGAACCGTCGATCACGTCGTCGAAGCCGTCGGTGACCCGGTGACCGACTTCGTACACGCTGTGCCAGGCGACCTCGCGGACATCGAGTGTGTACGGGTGCAGGATCTCGTTCGCGCGGCGGATGATCTCCTCGATCGGCGTCTGCCGTACGCGGTGGTCATCGTCGTCTGCGACCTCGCCCAGGTCGATGTACATGCGCGAGAGGTATCCGCCCTCCCGCGGGATGTGCAGGATGTTGCCCGCCTCGGAGTTGATCGCGCACTTGGTGCGCCAGTCCGGGAAGTCGGTGTTGACGAGCACGTCCATGACACCCCAGGCGTGCGCGGCCGAGGCGCCCACGTGCGTGCGGCCGATCGCCTGACGCACACCGCTGCGGGCGCCGTCGCAGCCGACGACGAACTTGGCACGGATGGTCCGCTCCTCGCCCGAGCGCTCCCCCGCGACGTAGCGGATGCCGACCTCGACGGGGTACTCCCCCTCGTCGTGCACCGTGAGGCCGGTGAACTCGACCCCGTAGTCGGGCACGATCCGGCCGGGCCCGTTCGCCGCGGCCTCGGCGAAGTAGTCGAGCACGCGGGCCTGGTTGACGATGAGGTGCGGGAACTCGCAGATGTCGTAGGCGTAGTCGGAGGTGCGCGAGGTGCGGACGATCTCGTCGCGCTTGTCCGGGTTCGGACCCCAGAAGTTCATCCAGCCGATGTTGTACGCCTCGGCGATGATCCGCTCGGCGAAACCGAACGCCTGGAACGTCTCGACACTGCGCGGCTGGATGCCGTCGGCCTGGCCGAGCGGAAGGCGCCCGTCGCGCTTCTCGATGATGCGGGTGGAGATGTCGGGATACTGCGCCATCTGGGCGGCGAGCAGCATCCCCGCAGGCCCCGACCCGACGATGAGCACATCGATCTCGTCGGGGAGGTCGGCGGGCCGGGCGACCCCGATGCCTGCGGCGCCCTGCACGCGCGGGTCAGCGGAGACGTAGCCGTGGTGGTGGAACTGCATCGTCGTCGATTCCTTCCGGACGTCATCGTCGGGTGTGTCTGTCGGATGTGGCTCATCGGGTCTTGCACCCGACGCCGTGGTGTTCTATATTCGAACACAACGTTCTACTATTGAACACAGCCTAAACCGCGCCGTCCGCGATCGCAAGGGAGCACCCGCATGCCCGACAGCACGATCCCCTCGCCCGCCTCCCAGACTCTCAGTCGCGGCATCCGCATCCTCGAGGTACTCGCCGATGCCCGTGGCCCCCTGACGATCGACGAGATCGCGTCCCGTCTCGGTGTGCACCGCTCGATCGCGTATCGTCTGCTGCGCACGCTCGAAGACCACGGGCTGGTCACGCGCGACGCCTCCGGAGCCGTGAATCTCGGGGCGCGCATGGCAGCACTCGCGGCCGGGGTCGCGCACGACCTGCAGGCCGAGGCGCTTCCCGAGCTCACGGCGATCGCCAACGAACTCGGCATGACATGCTTCCTCGCCGTCCTCGACGGCACCGAGTGCATCACGCTGGCCAGCGTCGAGCCTCGGCACGCGGTCGCGAGCGTCGCCCAACGCCCCGGCGCCCGGCACCCGGTGTCGGTCGGCGCCCCCGGGAAAGCGATCCTCGCGCAGGTGCCGGTCGCGGAGTGGCCGGAGGAGGTTCCCGCATCGCTTCCTGCCGACGTCGATGCGGCGCGTGCCCGCGGCTATGCGACGAGCCACGACGAGGTCATCCCCACCGTCCAGTCCGTCGCGGTCCCGCTCACCCTGCGCGGACAGCGCCCGGCCGCGATCGCCGTCGTGCACGTGGCAACAGACCTCGACGATGCCGAGATCGCCGCGCGACTCCGACAGGCGGCGTCCGACATCCGCGACGCTCTCGACGGCTGACGCGCGCGCAGCCCTCGAGACGAAGCTCCCGCCGCGGTTCCTGTCGTCGCCGTATGGCAGACGACAGGAAGCGCGACGGGAGCACGTCATGCCATCCGCGCGGGATCAGGCCTTGGCGAGTCCGTAGATCGGGCTGACGGACTGCTCCTCCTCATGATCCGGTCCGAGCGGGATGCCCGAGCGGTCGCGGAGCAGCAGGGTCGCGACGAGACCCAGTACGGTCATTCCGGCCAGATACCAGGTGACGGCCCCCGTCGAGCCGGTCGCCTTCACGATGGCCGTCGCGATCGTCGGGGCGAACGCACCGCCGGCGATGGCGCCGATCGCGTACGAGATCGAGACACCGGAGAACCGGATGCTCGCGGGGAACAGCTCGGCGTACAGCGCCGCCTGCGGACCGTAGGTGAATCCGAGGCCGATCGTGAGGATCGCCAACCCGGCGAACAGCAGGCCGATCTCGCCGGTGTTGACCAGCGGGAACAGCGTGAACACGCCGACCAGCTGCAGCGCCCAGCCGACGATGTACGTCGTGCGGCGGCCGATGCGGTCGGACAACCACCCCGCGAGGAGCGTGGTGAGCAGCCAGGTGACCGCAGATCCGGCGACCGCCCAGAGCACGGGGCCGCGCTCGAGGCCGATGGGGCCGGCGGGGTCCGTGGCGTACCCCTGGATGTATCCGCCCGTGGTCATGTAGCCCACGGCGTTGTTGCCGGCGAACACGAACGCGGCGATGATCACGAGCAGCAGATGCTTGCGGAACAGCTGCGCGATCGGCATCCGCGCCTTCTCCTTGCGCGCGGCGAGCTCGGTGAAGACCGGGCTCTCCTCGACCTTGCGGCGCACGTAGTACCCGACGAGGATCAGCACCACGCTGAGCAGGAATGGCACACGCCAGCCCCACGCGAGGAACTGGTCGCCGGGGGCGATCACCGTCATGAGCGCCATCACACCGGAGGCGAGCAGGAGGCCGAGAGGCACGCCGATCTGCGGGGACGCGCCGAAGATGCCGCGCTTCTTGCGGGGCGCATGCTCGACGGCCATCAGCACGGCACCGCCCCACTCACCGCCTGCCGAGATGCCCTGCACGATGCGCAGCAGCACCAGCAGGATCGGCGCCATCAGTCCGATGGTCTCGTAGGTGGGCAGGATGCCGATGAGGGCGGTGGCCGCCCCCATCAGGATCAGCGTCCACATCAGTACGGCCTTGCGCCCGAGCTTGTCGCCGTAGTGGCCGGCGAGGAAGGCGCCGAGGGGACGGAACAGGAAGCTGACGCCGACCGTGGCGAAGCCGATCAGGGCGCTGTTCTCGCCGAGCGGGGCGAAGAAGAGCTGACCGAACACGAGCCCGACGGCCGTCGCGTAGATGAAGAAGTCGTACCACTCGACCGTGGTGCCGACGACGGTGGCGAACACGACACGGCGCCGATCGGCCGCTGTCGCGATGGTTCCGGTGGGCGTGAACCCAGCCTGTGACTGCCCACTCATGGGGTGTCTCCTTTGGTTGTGACCGCATTGTCACGGCGTGCAGCGGAGCGGATCCGAAGTGCTTGCCGAGGGGTGAACCGATGATATATGATTTCGAATACGACGCACAAGGCGTCACGCACGACATCGCAGACGAGCGCAAGGAGGCGCCCCGTGACGGCCCCCATCACCCGCCCCGGCAAGATCATCGCGATCCACCTGAGCTATGCCTCGCGCGCCGACCAGCGCGGCAGGCGCCCTGCCTCCCCTTCCTACTTCTTCAAGCCGGCCAGCTCGGTCGGCGTCTCCGGTGGCACCGTCGAGCGCCCCGCCGGCACCGAGCTGCTCGCCTTCGAGGGCGAGATCGCTCTCGTGATCGGCACTCCCGCCCGCCGGGTCTCGCTCGACGACGCCTGGGACCACGTCGGCTGGGTCACCGCCTCGAACGATCTCGGCCTGTACGACCTGCGCGCGAACGACAAGGGCTCGAACGTCCGCTCCAAGGGCGGCGACGGATACACGCCGCTCGGCCCCGACCTCATCGACGCCCGCACGGTCGACCCAGCCGCCCTCCGGGTGCGCGCCTGGGTGAACGGAGAGCTCCGTCAGGAGGACACCACCGCCGGCCTCATCTTCCCGCTCGCGCAGCTCGTGGCCGACCTGTCCCAGCACTTCACGCTCGAGCCCGGCGATGTGATCCTCACCGGCACTCCCGCCGGTTCTTCGGTCATCGTCCCTGGCGACGTCGTCGAGGTCGAGGTGGATGCCCCGGAGGCCCCCGGCGCTCCGACCTCGGGCCGTCTCATCACCACCGTCACGCAGGGCGAGACGCCCTTCGACGGCGACCTCGGATCGCTCCCCGCCGTCGACGACCTGCAGCGTACAGAAGCGTGGGGCTCTCGCGAGGAGGCAGGCCTGCCTCCCCTCGAGAAGACGCACGGGCTCTCCCCCGAACTGCGCGCCCAGCTCCTCGAGGCGCCGACGGCCGGTCTGTCGGCGCAGCTCCGCAAGCGTGGACACCACTCCTGCTTCATCGACGGCGTGTCCGTGAACATCCCCGGCAGCAAGATCGTCGGCACCGCGAAGACGCTGCGCTTCGTGGCGTTCCGCGAAGACCTCTTCGCCTCCCACGGCGGCGGCTACAACGCCCAGAAGCGCGCGTTCGACGCCGTGGAAGAGGGCGAGATCATCGTGATCGAAGCCCGAGAGGATGCCACGACCGGCACCCTCGGCGACATCCTCGCCCTGCGCGCGAAGGTCCGCGGAGCGGCCGGAGTCGTCACCGACGGGGGCGTCCGCGACTTCGACGCCGTGGCCGAGATCGGTCTCCCCGTGTTCTCCCAGGGCGCGCATCCGTCCGTTCTCGGCCGCAAGCACGTGCCATGGGATGTGGACGTCACGATCTCCTGCGGCGGCGCGACCGTGCAACCGGGCGACATCATCGTCGGCGACAGCGACGGCGTGATCGTCATCCCCCCGGCTCTGGCCGTCGAGGTCGCGGCGAGCGCCGTCGCGCAGGAGATCGAAGACGCCTGGATCGCCGAGCAGGTGGCCGCCGGCCACCCCGTCGACGGGCTGTTCCCTCTGAACGCCGAGTGGCGCGCCCGCTACGAGGAGGCCATCTCGGACCGGAGCGCCGGCGATCGGAGCGCACGATGACCACGACGGCGGCCAGCAAGTCCGAGGTGGCCTACGAGTGGCTCCGCTCCCGCATCACGGGTCATATGTTCAGCCCTGGATATCGTCTGGTGCTGGGATCCATCGCGGACGACCTCCAGATGAGCGTCGTCCCGGTGCGCGAAGCCATCCGCCGCCTCGAAGCCGAAGGACTCGTGACGTTCGAGCGCAACGTCGGCGCACGCGTGACCCTCGTCGACGAGAGCGAGTACGCCCACACCATGCAGACGCTCGGCCTCGTCGAAGGCTGCGCCACCGCGCTCTCCGCTCCCCTTCTCGACGACGCCGCCCTCGATGAGGCCACCCGCATCAACGAGCGAATGGCGCAGATGCTCGACCAACTCGACGCCCACGCCTTCACCGAGCTCAACCGCCAGTTCCATTCGGTGCTGTTCGAGCCGTGCCCCAACCCGCATCTGCTCGATCTCGTGCACCGCGGCTGGTCGCGGCTCTCCGGCATCCGCGACACGACGTTCGCGTCGATCCCCGGACGCGCCCAGCACTCGGTCGAGGAGCACACCGAGATCCTCGATCTCATCCGCGCGGGTGCCGACCCTCTCGAGATCGAACTCGCCGCCCGCAACCACCGCTGGCGCACCATGGACGCGTTCCTCGACGCGCTGCACGCCCGTTCCACCCAGACGACTTCCGACCAGACGACTTCCGACCAGACGACTTCCGACCAGACGACTTCCGACCAGACGACCGGAGAATTCTCATGACCGATTCGCGCATCCCCGCCGACCTCCCCGACCACATCCAGCACTACATCGACGGCGCATTCGTCGACTCCGTCGATGGAGACACGTTCGACGTGCTCGACCCGGTCACCAACCAGGCGTACACGACGGCCGCAGCGGGCAAGAAGGCCGACATCGAGCTCGCCGTCGCCGCCGCGAAGCGCGCGTTCGACGAGGGCCCCTGGCCGCGCATGCTCCCCCGCGAGCGGTCGCGGGTGCTGCACAAGATCGCCGACATCGTCGAGTCGCGCGATGCGCGTCTGGCCGAGCTCGAGTCGTACGACTCCGGCCTCCCGATCACGCAGGCACTGGGTCAGGCCCGTCGCGCCGCCGAGAACTTCCGCTTCTTCGCCGACCTGATCGTCGCGCAGTCCGACGACGCCTTCAAGGTGCCAGGGCGCCAGATGAACTACGTCAACCGCAAGCCGATCGGCGTCGCCGGGCTCATCACGCCGTGGAACACGCCCTTCATGCTCGAGTCGTGGAAGCTCGGTCCCGCGCTCGCGACCGGCAACACGGTCGTGCTGAAGCCTGCCGAGTTCACGCCGCTCTCCGCTTCCCTCTGGGCAGGCATCTTCGAGGAGGCGGGGCTGCCGAAGGGCGTCTTCAACCTCGTGAACGGCCTCGGCGAAGACGCGGGCGACGCGCTCGTGAAGCACCCCGACGTGCCGCTCATCTCCTTCACGGGTGAGAGCTCGACCGGACAGCTCATCTTCGGCAACGCCGCACCGTTCCTCAAGGGGCTGTCGATGGAACTCGGTGGCAAGTCGCCCGCCGTGGTCTTCGCCGACGCCGACCTCGAGGCCGCCGTGGACGCCACGATCTTCGGCGTCTTCTCCCTCAACGGCGAGCGCTGCACGGCCGGATCCCGCATCCTCGTCGAGCGCTCGATCTACGAGGAGTTCGTCGAGCGCTACGCCGCTCAGGCGAAGCGCGTCAAGGTCGGCTACCCGCACGACCCCGCCACGGAGGTCGGTGCCCTCGTTCACCCCGAGCACTACGAGAAGGTGATGAGCTACGTCGAGATCGGCAAGACCGAGGGCCGCCTCGTCGCCGGCGGCGGTCGTCCCGAGGGTTTCGAGGAGGGCAACTTCGTCGCGCCGACCGTGTTCGCCGACGTCTCCCCCGACGCCCGGATCTTCCAGGAGGAGATCTTCGGACCCGTCGTCGCGATCACGCCGTTCGACTCCGACGAGGAGGCGCTGTCGCTCGCGAACAACACCAAGTACGGACTCGCCGCCTACATCTGGACCAACGACCTCAAGCGGGCGCACAACTTCGCGCAGTCGGTCGAGGCCGGCATGGTGTGGCTGAACAGCAACAACGTGCGCGACCTCCGCACCCCGTTCGGCGGCGTGAAGGCCTCGGGTCTCGGTCATGAGGGCGGCTACCGCTCGATCGACTTCTACACCGACCAGCAGAGCGTGCACATCACGCTCGGGCCCGCCCATAACCCGACCTTCGGCAAGAACTGACCCACTGTCTCGTTCCGGTCGCACTCTCCGCCGCCCCACCGACGCGGATGCGACAGAGAGTGCGACCGGAACCTCACGCAAGGACGCTGACATGACACACCGCGACGACATGACCCTGACCTCCTCCGGCTTCTACGTCTCCCAGGAGGCGCCGATCCGCTCCGAGAACCCCATCGCGACGCCGCAGAGCTCGCCGCCGGACATCCTCCGGTGCGCGTACATGGAGCTCGTGGTCACCGACCTCGCGGCCTCGCGGCAGTTCTACGTCGACATCCTGGGCCTGTACGTGACCGCGGAGGACGACGAGGCGATCTACCTGCGCTCGACCGAGGAGTTCATCCACCACAATCTGGTGCTGCGCAAGGGACCGATCGCCGCCGTGGCCGCCTTCTCGTACCGGGTCCGCACGCCGGAAGACCTGGACCGCGCCGTCGAGTTCTACACCGAGCTGGGCTGCGATGTCCGCCGGAACGAGGACGGCTTCGTCACGGGCATCGGCGACTCGGTGCGCGTCGTCGACCCGCTCGGCTTCCCCTACGAGTTCTTCTACGCGACCGAGCACGTCGAGCGGATGTCGTGGCGCTACGACCTGCACATCCCCGGCGAGCTTGTGCGGCTGGACCACTTCAACCAGGTCACCCCCGATGTGCCGCGGGCCGTGGGGTTCATGCAGGATCTCGGATTCCGCGTCACGGAGGACATCCAGGACGATGAGGGCACCGTCTACGCCGCCTGGATGCGCCGCAAGCCCACGGTGCACGACACGGCCATGACCGGCGGCGACGGCCCCCGCATGCACCACGTGTGCTTCGCGACCCACGAGAAGCACAACATCCTCGCGATCTGCGACAAGCTCGGCGCGCTCCGCCGCTCCGACTCGATCGAGCGCGGCCCCGGGCGTCACGGCGTCTCGAACGCCTTCTACCTCTACCTGCGCGACCCCGACGGCCACCGCGTCGAGGTGTACACGCAGGACTACTACACGGGCGACCCCGACAACCCGGTCATCACGTGGGACGTCCATGACAACCAGCGTCGCGACTGGTGGGGCAACCCCGTCGTCCCGTCCTGGTACACGGATGCCTCGCTGGTCCTCGACCTCGACGGCAACCCGCAGCCGGTCGTGGCCCGTACCGACGACTCCGAGATGGCGGTCACGATCGGCGCCGATGGTTTCTCGTACACGCGTGCGGACGACGACAAGGACATGCCCGAGTACAAGCAGGGCGAGTACAAGCTGGGCCACCAGCTCTAAGGGGGCACGGATGCTGTCAGCAGAGACGATCACGCAGATCGCGGCGGAACTCGCGCAGGCCGACCGCACGCACTCCGTGATCCCGCGCATCACGGCTCGGTACCCGGAGGCCACGGTCGAGGACTCCTACGCGATCCAGGGGGTCTGGCGCGACTCGCAGATCGCCGCGGGCCGTCGACTCGTCGGTCGCAAGATCGGATTGACCTCGAAGGCGATGCAGCAGGCCACGGGCATCACCGAGCCGGACTACGGGGTGATGTTCGACGACACGGTCTACGACTCGGGAGCCGAGATCCCGGTCGACCACTTCTCGAACGTGCGCATCGAGGTCGAGCTGGCCTTCGTGCTGAAGACCCCGCTCGAGGGCCCCGACTGCACCCTCGACGATGCTCTCGCGGCGATCGGCTACGCCGTCCCCGCGCTCGAGGTCCTGAACTCGCACATCGAGCTCGAGGGCCGCACGATCGTCGACACGATCAGCGACAACGCGGCGTACGGCGCGATGGTGCTCGGCACCGTGCACAAGCGCCCCGATGAGATCGACCTGCGCTGGGTTCCCGGTGTCCTCTCCCGCAACGGCGAGATCGAGGAGACCGGTGTCGCCGCCGGGGTGCTCGGTCACCCGGCCACCGGGGTCGCGTGGCTCGCGAACAAGTTCCATCAGCACGGCGCGCGTCTCGAGGCTGGAGAGATCATCCTGGCAGGATCGTTCACACGCCCGATGTGGGTGTCGCGTGGCGACGAGGTGCTGTGCGATTACGGACCGATGGGAACAATCGCATGCCGCTTCGTCTAGCCCCTTCGTTCCGCGAGCAGATCGCGGACTCCGATCGCCCCTTCGTGGGCATGTGGGTCTGCTCCGGCAGCCCGCTGCTCGCCGAGGTCGCCGCGGGGTCGGGACTGGACTGGCTGCTGATCGACATGGAGCACTCGGCGAACACGCTCGAGTCCGTGCTCGTGCAGCTCCAGGCCGTCGCCGCGTACCCGATCGCCCCGCTCGTGCGGGTGCCGTCGAACGACACCGTCGCGATCAAGCAGATCCTCGACCTCGGAGCGCAGAACCTGATCGTGCCGATGGTCTCCTCCGCAGTCGAGGCCCGCGCCGCCGTCGCGGCCACCCGCTACCCGCCCGAGGGCGTGCGCGGAGTGGGCAGCGCCCTCGCCCGCAGCGCGCGCTGGAACCGTGTCGATCGCTACCTGCAGGAATCGGCGCAGCACATCTCGCTCACGGTGCAGATCGAGACGGCGGCGGGCGTCGAGGCCGCAGCCGACATCGCCGCGGTCGACGGCGTCGACGCGGTTTTCGTCGGCCCTTCCGATCTGTCCGCGTCGATGGGCCTGCTCGGCCAGCAGACCCACCCCGAGGTCACGGCCGCCGTCGAGAAGGTCTTCGCCGCGGTCAAGGCGGCAGGTAAAGCCGTCGGCGTCAACGCGTTCGACCCGGCAACCGCCGACGCCTACTTCGCCGCCGGTGCCGACTTCGTGGCCGTCGGGGCGGATGTCGCTCTGCTCGCACGGGCGTCCGAGGCTCTGGCCGCGCGCTTCATCGCCACCGACGACTCCTCCCGCGCCAGCTACTGACCTTTTCGAATCGCGCACGTGGGTGTGTCCAGGACCTGGATGCAACCGTTTGCGCGATTCGAAGGACTCCCGCCCGTGGCAGGATAGCCGGGTGCACAGGAGCGAGGTCGTGAGGTGAGCCGCGGGCTCGCCGCGATGCAGGACCGCAACTTCCGCTGGTTCTTCCTCGCCCGGGCGATCACGATGATCGCCGGGTCGATGTCCTCGATCGCCCTCGCCTTCGCGGTCCTGGAGATCGACAACGACGCGCGATCGCTGTCCTTCGTGCTCGCCGCCTTCACGGTGAGCAACATCGTGTTCGTGCTGTTCGGCGGCGTGATCGCCGACCGACTCCCCCGGGCGCTGATCATCCAGGCCTGCTATGTGGTCGACATCCTGTCGATCGGCACGATCGCCGCGCTCCTGTTCACGGGCAACGCCACGATCCCGCTCCTCGTGATGCTCTCGATCGTCAACGGCGCTTCGACGGCGTTCGTGCTGCCGGCGATGCAGGGCATCATCCCGCAGCTCACGACTCCCGAGCATCTGCAGCAGGCGAACGCGATGCTGTCCTTCGTGCGCTCAGCCGTGACCATCGGCGGCCCGATCATCGCGGGCATCCTGGTGGCGACCGCGGGCCCGGCCTGGGCGATGGTCGTGCAGGCGACCGGATGGGTGATCGCGATCCCGGTGCTGGCCCTGGTGAAGCTCCCTCCCCCGTCGCACGCGGGCGGCACCACGATGTTCCACGACCTCCGCATCGGATGGCGGGAGTTCTGGAGTCGCTCGTGGCTGTGGACGATCGTGCTGGCCTTCATGGTCATGAACGCCATCCACGTCGGCGCCTGGGGTGTCGTGGGCCCGTACATCGCGAAGAACAACGATCTGCTCGGCATCACCGGATGGGGCTGGGTCGTGAGCGCCGAGGGCGCCGGTGTGCTGCTGATGACGCTGCTGCTGATGTGGTTCCCGCTGCGACGACCGCTGCGCTACGGCATGATCGGCATGGCCGCCTTCGCGATCCCCGTGACGATCCTGGGCGTGCACCCCGCGGTGGTCCTGCTCGCCATGGCCGCGTTCATCGCGGGGGCGGGGGCCGAGGTCTTCAGCACGGGGTGGAACCTCGCGATGATGGAGAACATCCCCGGCGAGAAGCTCTCCCGGGTGTCGAGCTACGACATGCTCGGCAGCTTCGTCGTGATGCCGATCGGCACGCTCGTGTACGGCTGGCTGATCACGCATGCCGACCCCGCGACCGTGCTCATCGCCTCGGGTGCCGTGTACGCGGTGATCGCGCTGGCCACCCTGATGGTGCCGAGCGTCTGGCGGATGGGACGCCCGGAAGCCGCGACGATCTCCGCGTGAACTAGCGGATTCATAGCATCGACCGCGAGACTGTCGGCATGACCTTCGCCGCGCTCCAGCCCCTCGCCGATCGTGCCGCCCTCTTCGTCGCACTCCGTCAGGATGCTCTCTCCGCCGCCGCCGATGCCCTCGGCGAGCACCGCTGGGACGCGGACCTGGCTGCCGGCACGCTGACCTTCACGGCCGACGCCGATCCGTCCCGCCAGCTCGTGGCCCGCGCGCACCTGATCGCGACGATCGCACCGGGACCCCGGTCGCTGCTGTGGGCCTGGGCACACCCGAGCGGCGACCCGCAGGGAGTCGCCGCTCAGCTGCACGCATACGGCAATGAGCACGGCATCGCCGAACTCACCACCGCCGAGGTCGCGTTCCCCGCCGAGGTCTCCGGCGACGACGAATGGATCGCCCAGGCGGCCCACACGGTCGGCGGCGTCGCGGTGGAGCTCACCGGGCGTTCCCCCTACTATTCCGCCCCGGTCGGCAACGGAACGCGGGCGGTCTTCCTGCTCGACGCTCCGCTCGCGCCGCTCACGGTGGCCGATGCGGTCATCGCGCTCCCCCGCGTGCTCTCCGCCGCCGTCCTGCCCGATGCACGCACGGCGGTCTGGGACCTCGCCCGCCTCGCGGGCTGGACGCTCACCTGGACCGATGAGGCGTTCTCCGGGGCGACGGTGTCGGATGCCACGGGAACCGCGACGTTCCGCTTCGACGAGCAGGCCCGCATCAGCGGGATCGAGAGCACACTGCACAATCAGGGGTGATCGGGCACGCTCAGGGGTGATCCGCCCTGGATGTGTGGGATTCTGGGCGCATGAAGAACGGAATCGTCCGGTTCGCCGCGCTCTACGTGTTCGACGTCGCCGTGCTGCTGCTGATCGGCCTGCTGCTGCCCGGTGTGTCGGTCGGTCTGAACGCGCTGTGGGCGTCCGTCATCCTGACTCTCGCCGCCCTGTTCGTGAAGCCGCTGCTCGCCGGGGCCTTCCGCACGTCGGCCGCGAAGTCGGCCGCCGAGCGCACCAGGACCGGCGAGAAGGTCGTGCAGTACGTCCTGGTGTATCTCGTCGAGCTCATCATCTGGGTGCTCACGGTGTGGCTGAGCGGCGTGCGTGCCTCCGGCTTCTGGGCGTTCGTGCTGCCGCCGCTCGCACTGCTGTTCGGCTGGATGATCTACGACCAGATCGACGATCGACTGCGGGCGAAGGCGGGCGAGATCTACGATTCGGTGCAGGCACGCGTGCAGGGAGGCGCGAAGGCCCCATCCTCCGCGCCCGCCGCGCCGCCGGAGTCGCCGGAGACCCGCGCCGCCCGCGACGAGCTCCGTGACGGGCTGACGCCCGAGCAGCGACGGATGCTCGACGAACTGGGCTGATCCGGGCGGTACGCGCCCGGAACGAGGAAAGGCGCCCTCCCGTCACCGGGAGGGCGCCTTTCCTGCGCGAAGGGTCGTCGTCAGAGCGACCGTTCGGCCGCTTCCACGACGTTGGTCATGAGCAGCGCGACCGTCATCGGGCCGACACCTCCCGGGTTCGGGGAGATGTAGCCCGCCACGTCGGCGACATCGGGGGCGACGTCGCCGAACACGAGGCTCTTCCCCGTCTCCTCGTCGGTCTCGCGCGTCACACCGACGTCGAGAACGGCCGCGCCGGGCTTCACGTCTTCCGCGCGGATCAGGTGCTTCACGCCGGCCGCGGCAACGATCACGTCGGCCTCACGCAGGTAGCGCGGCATGTCGACGGTGCCGGTGTGCGTGAGGGTGACCGTGGCGTTCAGGTCGCGCCGGGTGAGCAGCAGTCCGATCGAGCGTCCGATCGTGACGCCGCGCCCGACCACCACGACATGCTTGCCCTTGAGGTCGTAGTCGTTGCGCAACAGCAGTTCGATGACCCCGCGCGGCGTGCATGGCAGCGGCGTGTGGATCGGGCTGTTGACGTTCAGCACCAGGCGCCCGAGGTTGGTCGGGTGCAGGCCGTCGGCATCCTTGGCCGGGTCGATCCGCTCGAGAATCGCGTCGGTGTCCAGATGCTTCGGCAGCGGCAGCTGCACGATGTAACCGTGGCAGGCCGGGTCGGCGTTGAGCTCGTCGATCAGCGCTTCGACGTCGGCCTGGGTCGCTTCCGCCGGCAACTCGCGCTGGATCGAGTTCATCCCGATCGCCTCGGATTGCCGATGCTTCATACCCACGTACAGCTGCGACGCCGGGTCGGCGCCCACGAGCACGGTGGCGATCCCGGGCGTCACCCCCTTGCTCTTCAGCGCGGCGACGCGCTCGGTGAGCTCGGCCCGGATCGCGGCCGAAGCCGCCTTCCCGTCGAGGATCTTCGCGGTCATGGTGTCTTCCTTACGTCGTCACCGCCGAGTGCACGGCTTCCTGTCGAGTGCACGGCTTC